>DASTBR010000130.1:0-6111 GCA_035711945.1 Dehalococcoidia bacterium | reverse complement strand
AACCTCATGAAGAGGCTGCTCTTCTTCCCGCTGGGCGGCATCACCGGCGGCTATCTATCCACGCGCCTCGGCTTCCGTCCGATAGCTCTCGCATCCTTCGCTGGCGCAGCTACCGGGTTCTTCTTGATGGTCGCCTGGCCGGTCCCGCCGAGTCAGCTCGAGATGTGGATCGCGCTCGGCATCCTCGGCTTCTCGATCGGCCTCAACGACGCGCCGATCATCGGCTCGGTCCTTGAAAGCGTCAGCCGCGGTGAGCGCGCTACGGCCGCCGCCCTGACCCAGGTCGTCCAGACGACGGGCATGATCGTCGGCCTCGCCCTGATGGCAACCCAGGGACTCGGCAGCTTCCAGGAACGGGCCAGCGACGCGTTCGAGGAGTCGGGCGGCCAGCCCGATGAAGGCTTGATCGAAGACCTGGCCGCCGACACCTTCCAGGACGTCTGGTTCGTGGCCGGCGCAGTCCTGGTCCTTTCGCTCGGCGCTGCGTTCTTCCTCAGGGGCGGCCGTCCGAAGTCTGTCAGCTGGAGTCCTATGAGCGGCATGGCCGAGGATGCCTCGCACGACGGCAGCCCCGCGGCAAATGCGGCCCGCGCCGGACCCGCTCGATAATGTCCTCGATGGATGGAGCGACCCGGAATCGAATCAAGCGTTTCAAAGACAATTTCCAGGCCGAGGTCGACGCTGCGACCATCTACCGCGCCCTGGCCGACAAGGAGTCCGACGGCGAGCGTTCCCTGGTCTTTCGCAAGCTCGCTGACGCCGAGGATAGGCATGCGGGTATTTGGGTCGAGAAACTGCGCCAGATGGACGCGTCGGCGCCGAAGCCCGCGCCAACCTTTCGTGCGCGCACTATAGCCGGCCTCACGAGACGCTTCGGCACCAATGTCGGCCTGCCTTTCATGACCGCGATGGAGAAGCGCGAGGCCGGCTCTGCCCAGTTCTCGCTTGATGCCCGGGAAGCCGGCATCGCGGTCGAAGACCGTACCCACTCACGCGTAATCGATCAGTTGTCGGGCAGCGTCGGCCCCGGTGCGATCACGCAGATCGAGGGCTGGCATCGGAGCGGCGGCAGCGGTACGCTGCGCGCTGCTGTTTTTGGCATCAACGACGGGCTGGTATCAAACTTCGGGTTGGTCATCGGCGTCGCAGCGGCAGACCCCGGTCAGGACGTCGTCATCCTCGCCGGTTTCGCCGGCCTCCTGGCGGGCGCATTCTCCATGGCAGCCGGCGAGTTCATTTCGATGCTTGCCCAGCGAGAGCTCTTCGAGAAGCAGATCAACCTCGAGGAGGACGAGCTGGAGGCTTCGCCCGAGGAAGAGGAAGAGGAGCTGGTCCTCATCTACCAGGCCAAGGGAGTGCCTGAGGATGAGGCCAAGTCCCTGGCCAGGCGCATAATGTCGGACAAGTCCACGGCCCTCGACACCCTCGTTCGCGAAGAGCTCGGACTCGATCCCAACGAGCTCGGCTCACCACTCGGCGCTGCTGGCAGCTCCTTCCTTTCCTTCGGGGTGGGCGCGCTCCTACCGCTGATTCCGTTTCTCTTCCTCTCTGGCTGGGAGGGCATTCTGGCCAGCGGCGCCATTGCCGCCGTTGCCCTGTTCACCGTGGGCGCAGCCCTTTCACTGTTCACTGGCCGCGATCCCCTCTGGAGCGGGGCCCGGATGCTCGTCATCGGCGCCATCGCAGCCGTGGTCACCTACGCCCTTGGCTCCCTGATCGGCGCCAACACCAGCATCTAGGCCCGCCATGGCGATCCGCTAGGCTTGTGATCGCCATGGCGGTACAGAACCCCGGCGAACCGTTTGTCCGCATCGACGTCATAGAGGCCCGCGAGAAGCTCGACAAGGGTGAAGTCGCCCTCGTCGACGTTCGCGAGCCAGGCGAATACGCAGCCGGTCACCTCCCGGGCGCTCAGCTCCTGCCTGTAAACAGCGTGCCCGCCCGCAAGGATGAGCTTCCGCAGGGGAAGCCGATCTTGTTCGTCTGCGCGACGGGTCAGCGCAGCGCCCTCGCAGCCGAATTCGCCGCTGCTTTCGGCCACACCGAGCTCTTCAACCTTGAGGGCGGAACTGTCGCCTGGCGCGACGCCGGGCTCCCCATCGAGCACCCCTAACGTTTCTGTTTCGTTACACCGCCGAAGCGTCTTGCGCGCAGTTCGATCAGCTTGCCCGTAGCAGGGGGGTGGCTTAGATTCTGGAGGCTTCGAGCCGGTGGCATCGGCTCGCGGTCAGATGCGCCGGAACCGCTCACCGGCGACACATTTAGGAGGGGTACATGACACTTACCCGGTTCACGGGAGGAGCGTGGCAGCTACGCTTGATTACGCTCCTGTCCATGGTGGCCATGCTGGCCATCGTGGCTTCAGCCTGTGGCGACGATGACGATGATGATGACGACGCAGACGTAGCCACGGAGGAAGAGGAAACAGCAACCGAAGAAGCAGCGGATGATGACACAGGTGAGGCTACGGCAGGCGTCGAGATCCGCATTCCAGCGGGCGAACCGATCATCATTGGCGCTTCAGTTCCGTTGACCGGCCCAGACGCCGGACTCGGTATTGACTCACGCGACGGCGCAATCGTTGGCATCGAGCAGTGGAAGGCTGACAACGAAGATCAGATCCTCGGCCACGACATCGAGCTCGTCGCCGAGGACGATGGCTGCTCCGATGCCGCCATCGCGACTGCAGCGGCCGAGCGCCTTGTTGACCAGGCGGGCCTGGTCGCGCTCGTCGGCCCGCTCTGCAGTGGTGGCGCCCAAGCCGCCATTCCCATCTACCAGGAGGCCGGGTTCGTCATGATTTCCGGCTCCGCCACGCGGACCGACCTGGCCGAGACGCAACCGCAGCCGGTCTTCTTCTTCCGCGCTGTCTTCCGCAACGCGGACGAGGGCGTCGTCCAGGCTCGCTACGCCATCGATGTCGAAGGCGCAACTACCGCCTACGTCGTTGACGACACCGAGCCCTATGGTGAGGACCTCGCCGACGCCGCCCAGGAGGCTCTGGAAGCGGAGAATGTTACCGTCACGCGTGAGAAGATCGAGCGCGGCACGACCGACTTCTCGGCTCTCGCCAGCCGAGCTGCGGCGGACAACCCGGATGTCTTCATCTTCGAGGGCTTCAACCCTGAGGGTCAGCTCATCCTGGCTGCCCTGCGCGCTGCCGGGTACGAGGGTCTCTTTATGAGTGGTGACGGTGTTGCTTCCGTCGCTGACTTCATTACGCCCGACCCTGAGCTGGCCGAAGGTGCCTACTTCGCTGGCTGCGGCGGTGACTACCCCGAGGAGATACTTACGCTCTACGACGAGTTCATCGGCAACGAGCCCAGCACACCGTTCGTCGCGCACTACGCTGACGCGTCGCGGATCCTGCTGACGGCCATCGCCGAGGTCGCTGTCGACGAGGGCGGAGAGCTGGTGATCAACACCGGCGAGCTCCGCGACGCGGTGGCCGCCATTGAGTTCGACGGCTTCACCGGCCCGATCACGTTCGCCGAGACCGGCGACCGCGCGGGCGCTGTGGGCGAAGAGCTCGGGCTTCCCGAGTGCCTTGTCGAGGATGGTGCTTTCGTCACCCTCTAGGGGACGATCGGACTGATTTAGCTGAGGCGCGGCGCACTAGTCACTAGTCGCCGCGCCTCATACTTTGTAGATTGCCAATCGCAAATTTGGTCTCCGAGGGGGCACGGTGGTCCAGGAACAGGTTGCCAGCCGTCTGAACTTCGTGCCGGACAGAGTCCGCGCACCACTCCTGATCCTCGGCATCCTTTTCATAACCTTCTTGCTCGTGGACTACACGCCGGTCCTCGACCCGATCCCGGACATCTGGAAGGTCCAGATCGTCAACGCGATGACGCTGGGCGGCCTCTACGCCTTGATCGCCATCGGTTACACGATGGTTTACGGCGTCCTGCAAATGATCAATTTCGCCCACGGCGAGATCTTCATGCTGGGCGCTTTCGCTGGCTTATGGGTCTTCAACCAGACCAGCGACCTCCACGACTCGGCTTCCGGCCTCGTCATTCTCATGGCCATGATCGCGGCCATGTTCTTTTCCGGCGGCAGTGCTCTTGCGCTGGAGAGGATCGCCTATAAGCCTCTGCGTCGGGCGCCGCGTCTGGTGCCTCTCATCAGCGCCATCGGCGCGTCGTTTTTCATCTCACAGCTGGTCACGGTAATCCTCCGCGGACGGCCACAGTCCGTGCCGCGAGTTTTTCCCGAGGGTTCAGTCGAAATCGCCGGCATCGACGTCAGCTACATCCGCATCTTCCTGATTGTCATGTCATTCGCCTTCATGCTTGCCCTCTTCTACTTCATCCGCTGGACGAAGACAGGCAAGTCAATTCGCGCCGTGGCCGAGGACAAGGACGTCGCCGCGCTTATGGGTATAAACGTCGACCGCACGATCCAGATCACCTTCCTCATCGGAGCCGTGCTCGCCGGCGCCGCAGGTGTGATGTACAGCCTCTACATCCCGACGCTGACAGGAACCATGGGCTTTATCCCGGGCCTGAAAGCATTCACGGCCGCGGTCCTTGGCGGAATCGGGAACATACCGGGTGCGATGCTGGGCGGCTACTTCCTTGCCTTCGCCGAGACGCTGGGCGTGCAGCTGGCTTTCGAGATCTCACCGGAGTTCGGCACTGAGGCTTCCGGCTATAAGGACGCCATTGCTTTTGGCCTCTTGATCATCGTGCTCATCTTCCGGCCCTACGGGATCTTCGGCGAAGAGGTAGGCAAGAAACGCGCCTGAGATGAGCCAAGAGGCCAACAGCGAGGAAATCTTCTTCGACGACGACCCCTGGAGCCGCGCCACCCGTGCGGTAGGCCGCGGCTGGGCATCGGCGACCAGCGCGGCCGGTCGAAGACTGGAGCCGCTCGGCGAGAGGTTGTCACCGCTGCAGGTCCGCTGGCAGGAGACGGACCCAAAGATCCGATCTCTATGGGTCCTGATCCCGACCATGCTGGTGCTCCTCTTCCCGCAAGAGACTACCAGCAGCCCCCAGGCCTTCAGTCTTATTGGCGTCGCTCTCCTCATCCTTCTCGGCTCGAATAGCGGCCGGGTCAACATCGCGCTGTTGATCACTGCGGTGTTGATCGTGATCAACATGCAAGAGTTTCCAAACGCGCTCTTCACAGCCGACCCCGAGAACTACCCGCTCGTCCCGGGACCTCAGATGCTTCTCGTCGCCCTCCCCATCTGCGTCGGGCTGGCATACGCACTACACGTTTGGAAGGGCACCGACTTCCGGCTGCTGCTCTGCATGATGGTCCTAACGACCCTCCCGCTGACCCTGGCTCTCGGGCCAAGTGCGGAGCCACGCACGTTCGTCCTCTTCCTCGTCGGCTTCAACATCGTCCTCGGGCTCGGATTGAACGTCGTCGTCGGCTACGCCGGACTGCTCGACCTCGGCTTCGTCGCGTTCTTCGCTCTGGGTGGCTACACCTGGGCCATCCTATCGACGACCTCCACCGGTGGTGACTTCGCCGCGCCGTTCGGCGTCATCGACGCCAACTTCTGGGTCATCATCGTTCTCGCTGTCACGCTCGCGGCCTTTGCCGGGGTTCTGCTGGGCGTCCCGGTCCTTCGCCTGCGCGGCGACTACCTGGCGATCGTCACGCTCGGCTTCGGCGAAATCGTCAGGATCATCGCTACGAACGCCGAGAACGTCACCAACGGAGTGTTCGGCATCCGCCAGGTCGGCAACCCCGAACCATTCCCCGAAATCGACCTCGGCCTGTTCAGTATCGGTGGTGAGCTAACGAGCCACTCTGAGGCCTTCTGGCTGACTCTCGTTTGCGCGCTCGCCGTGGGACTGGTCGCCGAGCAGCTCCGGGATTCGCGTATCGGCCGCGCCTGGGAGGCGATTCGCGAGGACGAGGACGTTGCTCAGGGTATGGGCATCAAGACCGTCCACTACAAGCTCCTGGCCTTTGGCATCGGGGCTGCCATCGGCGGTCTCGGTGGCGCCATCCGCGGCAGTCATTTCTCGTCGGTCACGCCCGCCGACTTCCAGCTCCTCGTTTCGATTAACGTCTTGGCCATCGTCATCATCGGCGGCATGGGCAGCGTGCGCGGCGTTGTCCTCGGCGCCTTCATCCTCGCCGGGATTC
>DASTBR010000129.1:0-4162 GCA_035711945.1 Dehalococcoidia bacterium | reverse complement strand
CCGCACCGAGCACATGTTTTTCGCTCCCGAGCGGGTTGAGCGGATCAAGGGACTATTGCAGAACGCTGAGGCTTATGCCTCGCTGGAGAACCGCGTCGAGGAGCTCGAGGCCGATCTCGCGGCCGCGCCCGCTGCAAAGCGGTCGGACTTGGAAACACGAGTCGCCGAGGCCAAGGGTGCCCTCGACTCGGACGAGCGCGCCGCAGCCTACCGCAGCGCGCTAGCCGAGATGGAGGAGTTCCAGCGCCAGGACTTCGCCGGTCTGTTCCGCGTCCTCGAAGGCCGGCCGCTGACAATCCGTCTGCTCGACGCGCCGCTGCACGAGTTTGGTCTGCACGAGGCCAACCCCATGCTCGGCCATCGCGGCAGCCGCCTCGGACTGACCCACCCTGGCGTCTACGAGATGCAGATGAGGGCCATCGTCCGTGCCGCAGTCGAGGTCCAGAGGGAAGGCATCGCGGTCGAGCCGGAGGTCATGGTTCCTCTCATCGGCCACGTCAACGAGATGCGCATCCTTCGCGAACGCATGGAGCGAGTCGTCCGCGAGACGCTAGGCGAGCTGGGTGCTTCAATTGAGTTCAAGCTCGGCACGATGATCGAAGTACCCCGCGCGGCCCTGGTCGCCGGCGAGATCGCCAAACACGCGGACTTCTTCAGCTTTGGGTCCAACGACCTCACTCAGATGACCTTCGGCTTCAGCCGCGACGACACGGGACGCTTCCTGCCCGACTACCTGACCCAGGAGATCCTCCCCGCCGATCCCTTCGTCACGCTCGACGACGAAGGCGTCGGCAGGCTGATCAAGATCGCACACGACGAGGGTCGCGCGGCCAACAACAAGCTCAAGGTCGGGATCTGCGGCGAGCACGGCGGCGACGCCGCCAGCGTGGCCTTTTTCCACGATGTGGGTCTCGATTACGTCAGTTGCTCGCCCTACCGCGTGCCAGGCGCCAGGCTTGCGGCCGCGCAGGCCGCACTGCAGTCATCAGGTCGCAGCGACGTCTAGGCGGCCCGAGGTCACAAGGCGCTCACAGCGGAGCCCTGCAAATCGGTTTTCGCTAGCGATTAGCCGTCTTCGCCTCTAGATTCGTTTCGTTCGGGTCCCCGCCCGCAGCATCCCACAGCCCTGGAGACTCCCCGCATACTTCGCCTGCTGTCCCTCGCCGTCCTTCTCGTTGCCCTTGGTGCTGCCTCGGCAATTGGTGCGTCGACTGCACTGGCCGGAGCGCCTACGGTTGCCATTGACCCTGTCGTCGCCAGCAGCGGGCCGCAGGAACCGGCCGCCGATGAGGAGTCCACCTCCTGCCAGACGCCGGACTACTCGGACGCGCCAATCCCCGGCCTTTGGGCCAACGCCTGGGTCGTCTACGACCCATCCTCAGAACGAGTGTTGCTGGGCAAGGACGAACACGAGCGCAACTATCCGGCCTCGATCACCAAGATCGCTACGGCGCTCGTCGCCATGGATCACGTCGAGGACATGAGCCAGACCGTGGAAGTCGATGTTGATTGGAGCGGAGACTGGCGCAGCTCTCGGCTCGGTATAGTGCCCGGCATGCAGACGACGATCTGGGACCTCTTCGTCGGCATGCTCACGGTTTCCGGCAACGACGCCGCCGATGAGATCGCCCAGGAGGTAGCTGGTAGCGAGGAGGCTTTCGCCGACCTGATGAACCAGAAGGCAGACAGCCTCGGTTTGGAAGAAAGCCACTTCGAAAACGCCCACGGCCTCGACGAGGAGGGCCACTACTCGACTGCCTACGATCTAGCCGTCCTCGCCGCGGAAGCGATGCGCTTCGACGTTTTTCGCGATGTCGTGGGCAGCACCTACACCCAGGTCGAGGTCAACGGCGAGCTCTGGACCCTCGCCAACACGAACCCGATGCTCCCCTGGTACGACGGCGCAACCGGCATCAAGACCGGCACGACGCCGGGTTCCGGTATGTCACTGGCTGCGTCGGCCGAGCGCAACGGGCACGAGTTGATCGCTGTCGTCTTAGGCAGCCCCGACCGCGGTGGGGAGGCTGCCGAGCTCCTCGATTGGGCCTTCGCCAACTACACCTGGAACTGCTAAACAGGCAAAATTCAGGCTAGATGGAAGAGTTCGGCATCGACCTCGATGAGGTCTTTCGTGTGATCGACACCGCTGACGTGCTCGTCATCCGCTTCGCTCTCCTCGACGACCGCCTCCTCCTCGACGCCCGCGATGATGAGGGCGGTGGCCCGATTCTGAAGGTGGTCCCGCGCGCCGGCTCGCTCGAGGAACGCTTCAAGACGATAAAGAAGCTGCGGCCCTCGCTGCCCTTGCCTGAGCGCATCCTCTCGTTTCAGTGGCCGCGGCAGGTTGAGAGTCTACGTGCCGCCGGCATCTGGCAGCGCATCGAGGAGCGCTGCGGCGCCGAGAACCACGACGACATCGGCGCGATGTGTGCCCAGGCCTGGCGCGATCTCACAACCGCCGAGCGCCGTCTCGTCACCGGCGCCGTGCTCGGTGGCGAAGGCTTCCACACGCTCTGGGAACGAGGCTGAACTGACTCTTATTCCTCAGGACGGTCGGCCGGCGGGTTAGCCATTCTGGGCCACCGCGGCCATGACGAGCGCCTTGAATGCGCGCGCGTCGACCTTCTCCCCTTCGTGGATGTCGATCGCCCGTCGCGTATTTCCTTCCAGGCTGGAATTGAAGAGGCCCGAGGGGTCTGGGATCGTTGCTCCCCGCGCGAACGTGAGCTTCACGACCTTCGCGTACGCCTCTCCAGTGCTGACGATCCCGTTGTGCGACCAGACTGGTCCGCCCCACTTCCACTCCTCGCTCATTTCGGGGTCGGCCTCCAGGATTAGGCTCCGCATGTAGGCCAGGGTTTCCCCCCGCCACCCACCCAGGTCGAGGATCCGCTGATCGATGAGCCGGGAAGCGGTCTCCCCGGTCGCTTGTTCACCCTTTTTCATACCGCTAGAGTACCTCTCATTTCCGGCCCCTCGAAGCGACAGTTTCTGTCGCCACCCGAACGCAAGATAAGTGTCTCCCGCCGGAAAGGAGACACTCTTGGCAACCTGGGGAGACTTCAAGGAAACACGCCCTGAGCTCGCCGCCCACGGCGAGCGCTTAATCAAACAGCACGGCATAGGCCTTGGGTTCATCGCTACGATCAGGAAGGACGGCGGGCCGCGCCTGCATCCCTGCTGCCCGGCCCTGTCGGACAGCGCCCTGTACGTATTCGTGGTCGAGACATCGCCCAAGCTCCAGGATCTGCTTCGCGATCCGCGCTACGCCCTGCACGCCTTTCCGGCTGAGCAGGACGAGGAGTTCTATGTAGCCGGGCGGGCGAGGCGCATGGACGATGATGCAACCCGCTACACAGCCGCGCAGGCGGCACAGATCGGCTCGCACCGCGTCGGCGATCACTTCGAAGCGCCAGCGGACGAAGTCCTCTTCGAGCTCAGCATCGAGCGAGCCCTGCACACGACGTGGGAGAACTGGGCCAAGCCCGGCACGCGGCCTATCTACACGAAATGGAACGAGGAGAAGGACTGATGGCCTCATGGCGTGAATTTGCAGAACAACAGCCAGAGCTGGCGGAAATCGGCCGCAAGGCACTCTGGCACGAGGATCAGGCGCTTAATTTCGCCTTCCTGGCGACCGTTCGCGAAGACGGCACGCCTCGCATTCACCCGGTCTGCCCAACCTTCTGGGAGGGCGATCTCTACCTCGTCGCGGAGGGCAAGACGCCGAAGAAGCAGGACCTCTATCGCAACGGCCGCTACGCGCTGCACACGACGATGAGCTTCAAACACCTCGCCGACAAGGAAGAGGAGAAGAAGCAGGCCCAGTTCACGGTCAGCGGCGGCGCCGTCGAAGCTAACGATCCCGAGACTCGCAAGAGCGTTGAAAACACCTACCGCGAGTGGAAATTCGGCCCGGACGAGGTGGTCTTCAGGCTATCGATCGAGCGTGTGCTACACACGGGGTGGAAGGACGGCTACGTCTGGGATAAGTGGTCCGCCGGGTAAGCATCTAGAGCCTGACCACCCTATCCTGCAAGGGCTGACTCCGCGACGCCCATGAACACGATCGACCTCCGCAGCGACACCGTTACCACGCCAGACGCCGAGATGCGCCGCGCCATGGCCGAAGCACCAGTCGGCGACGATGTCTTCGGCGAAG
>DASTBR010000128.1:0-3242 GCA_035711945.1 Dehalococcoidia bacterium | reverse complement strand
CAGCCGGCGTGCTGCAGTGGGCCGCCGTCGCGATCAACGCGCTTGTGATCCTGGTGGTCGTTCTCTCGCCGCTGCTGGCGCTGGTGCAGCGGGCGCTGTGGGTAGACGGAGGCTATTCGCTTTCCAACTTCGAGAGCCTCTTTGACAGCGATTCAGGCGCGATCCGGCTGGCATCGCCGGAGACGGCGATCCGTAACTCACTCGTCTATGCCTGTCTGACGGTGGCTATCGCAGTGCCGCTTGGAACCTCCATCGCGTACTGGCTGGCGGCGCGTGGACGCTACAGCTTCGTGCTGGACTCGGCGATGATGCTGCCGCTGGGAGTGTCGGCTGTCACGCTGGGCTTCGGCTTCCTGGTGGCGCTCGACGAGCCGCCGCTGGATCTGCGGGCAAGCTGGCTGTTGCTGGTGATAGCTCACTCGCTGGTCGCTTATCCGTTCGTGGTCCGCAGTGCGCTGTCCGTGTTGCGCGGGCTTAATCCAAGCCTGCGCGAAGCAGCGTCGGTATTAGGTGCCGGCCGGCTGAGGGTGTTTCGAGAGATCGACCTGCCGATCATCTGGCGGGCGGTGTTGGTGGGCGCCGTGTTCGCCTTCGCTGTCTCGCTGGGCGAGTTCGGGGCAACGCTGCTGCTGGCGAGGCCCGAGTTCACCACCATGCCAGTCGCCATCTACCGATCGCTCGGGCAGCCCGGGCAGGCTGCGCTGGGCGAAGCGCTGGCGATGGCGACGATCCTGATGGCCGTAGCCGCAGCGGGATTCCTGCTTATCGAACGTTTCCGGTATCGAGATGTGGGCGAGTTCTGATGCCGGCGCTCACCTTGAGTGAAATCAGCAGGCGCTACGGTTCGACGGTTGCGGTCGATAGAGCATCGCTGACGGTGGAAGAGGGCGAGATCGTCGTGCTGCTGGGTCCGAGCGGCAGCGGCAAGACGACGATCCTGCGGATCGTTGCCGGGCTGGACGCGGACTACGAGGGCGAGGTGACACTGGGCGAACTCGATCTGCGTGGCCTGCCAGCGAACGAGCGCGACTTCGGGCTGATGTTCCAGGACCTGGCGTTGTTTCCGCACATGGATGTCTTCGGCAACGTTAGCTTCGGACTGCGGATGTTGGGGCTGCCAAAAGAGGAGCGGCGAGAGCGCGTGGCGAGCCTCCTGGAGCTCGTAGGGCTGGAGGGCAAGGAGCGGCGGAGCATCTACGAGCTGTCGGGTGGTGAGCGGCAGCGGGTAGCGCTGGCGCGGTCGCTGGCCCCGGAACCGACGCTGTTGATGCTGGACGAGCCGCTGGGGGCGCTCGATAGAACGCTGCGGGAGTCGCTCGCGGCAGAGCTGCGAGATGTTTTGAAGAGCGTGGGCGTCAGCGCACTTTATGTGACGCACGACCAGGAGGAGGCGTTGAGCATCGGCGATCGCGTGGCCGTGATGAGGGCCGGGCAGGTCGAGCAGGTGGCCACGCCTTCGGAGCTGCTGCAGGCGCCGATGTCGGAGTTCGTGGCGCGATTCCTGGGTTATCAGAACCTGTTGCCTTTGGATGGGGCGCTAGCGCGGAGGTTAGCACCCGAGGCCGAGGGGAGCGGCGTGCTGCTGGTGCCAGAGGAAGCGATCGAGATCGACGAGAAGGGTGACGTCGAGGGTGAGATCAGCGGCAGGCGTTTGCGAGGCAGATCGAGTGACCTTTGGGTTGCGGCCGAGGGTGAGTTGTTGCATGTGATTGTGCCGTCGGCCGGAGCCGAGGCATGGGACGCTGGGGAAAGCGTGAAACTGGAGATCGATCGAAAACGAATGCACTTGATAGCCGGCAAGTAAGGATATGCTGCGACTATGACTTCTTCTTACATCGTCTGGCTGGACGAGGCGGGGACCGGGGCACGCGAGAGCATCGGTGGCAAGGGTGCGAGCCTGGCGACGATGCAGGCTGCGGGCTTTCCGGTGCCGCCGGGTTTTGCCGTCACCGTGGAGGGCTACCGACGCTTTCTCGAAGGCAACGACATCGATGACATCGACCTTGGGCCCGAATCGCTGACGGACATACAGGCCGCCGCCCGCCTCGCCGAGCAGGTGTGCGGGAGCCTGGCAGCCTGCGAACTGCCGGACGACCTGAGAATGGCGATCCTCGAGGCCCTCGAGACGCTGGGGTCCAGGGTCAGCAACGAGGTTTATGCCGTCCGATCGTCGGCTGTGAGTGAGGACAGCGGGGCGGCGTCGTTCGCCGGCCTTTACGAGACGTATCTAAACGCGCGTGACGGGGAGAGCGTGCTGCGCAACGTCCACGCCTGTTACGTGTCGTTGTGGTCGGGGCGGGCTATTCACTATCGCGAGCTCAAGGGCCTGGACCAGGGGCGCGAAGCGATGGCGGTGGTGGTCATGGAGATGGTGAAGGCGGACGCGGCGGGTGTGGCGTTCACAGTCAACCCGGTGACCGGCGACAAAGATGAGATCGTCATCAATTCGACGTGGGGATTGGGCGAGGCGGTGGTGCAAGGAATCGTCAGCCCGGACATGTTCACTGTCAACAAAGCCAGCCTTGAGACTCTATCGAGCGAGATCTTCGCCAAGGACGTGGCGATCGTGGCGGATCCTGAAGGACTCCCGCGAACGGTGGAAGTAGCGGTCGCTGAGCCCAAAGCGAGCGAGCCGTCGCTGACGGACAGCCAGGTAACCGAGGTGGCGCGAATGGCTCGGGACGTAGAGGAGCATTACGGGTCACCGCGAGATGTAGAGTGGGCGCTGGGCGGAGGAAAGCTCTACCTGTTGCAGGCGCGCCCGGTCACAGCTCTGTAGCCAGCGCTGCTTTGCTGAGGGGGAAGGCGGCCGATGAAGGCATGGACCTTGTCCGCAAGCTCGCTGCCTGCCTCGGGTTCATCCAAGTGCGCCGGCGAGAAGCTGTCGCCGGGCACGTAGAGCAGGCGATCCACGGCCGAATCGTATTGCTTGCCCGTTGAGCGGTGCTGGCTGAGCCTGAGCTAGTGAATGCGCCCGAGCCTCCTCTCGACCCGATGCGGGAGTATTTTCGCGATGTCTTCCTGATCGGGCAGCCGCAAGCGACGCGTCTGTACTTCGTGCGCCATGGCCAAGCGGGAAACAACGTCGTCGGGCTGACGCTGGATCCCGGTGTCGATCCGCCGCTGACGGAGCTTGGAATCGAACAGGCGCGGCGGGTGAGCGAGCGGCTCGTGAAGCAGGGCGTCGACAGGATCTACAGCAGCACGCTGCTGCGGGCGCGGCAGACGGCACAGCCACTGGC
>DASTBR010000127.1:0-15857 GCA_035711945.1 Dehalococcoidia bacterium | reverse complement strand
TAGGACCTGGGCAGGCACGGTCCTTGCCGCCCAGGCCTTAACCGCATCAGATGCCGCAACCAGCGAGGCGCAGGCCAAGAAGAATGTCAATGCGGCAATCGAGGTTGTTGCCGAGCGGTTGGGCAACACGGTGGCGATCTGCCGCAAGTGCTATGTCCACCCGGCGATCGTCGAGTCGTACATGCAGGGTGCGACGGTCGAAGGGCTGCGCCAGGCCAACGGGTCAACTCCTTCGGCGGCATCCGTTAGGGCCGACGAGCTCGCCGTCGCCGCCTTCCTCAAGAAGTGGCGGGGAAGCAGCAACGGCAACGGCCGAACGCAGAACCTCGCGAGAGCGCTTCGCCAGTCGTTGAAGCAGGTTCGAGAAGCACCGTCAAGTTGACCGTCGGGCACGCGCGGTTGCGAGATAAGAAGCGGCCTCGGCGCGGCGGGCGACCTCGAGCTTTTGGAGAATCGTCGAGACGTAGTTCTTGACCGTTTTGTCGGAGAGAAAGACCTTTTCGGCGATCTGACGGTTGGTCAACCCTTGCGCGACGAGGTCGAGTATCCGCTCTTCCTGTTCCGACAGGCGGGCCAGCCTGGGATCTCTCTCCTCGAACTTGGCCTTCCGTAGGCGTTCGAGGACCCGCTGAGTCACCTCGGGATCGAGGAGCGACTTCCCTGTTCCCACCTGGCGTATAGCTTCAACAAGGTCCCCACCGCGAATCTGCTTTAGTACGAAACCGGCGGCTCCGGCCATGATCGAGTCGAACAGTGCTTCATCGTCGGAGTACGAGGTCAGCATGATGACCTGGACATCAGGATTGGCATCGCGGATCTCACGGCAGGCGCCGACCCCACCTCCTTCCGGCATGCGGACGTCAAGGACCACGACATCGGGGGTGTGAATCCGAGCTTTCTCAACCGCCTCGGGGCCATCAGACGCCTCGGCCACGACTTCGATGTCGTCCTCCGCGGACAGGAGAGCGCGGAGACCGCGGCGCACGACCTCGTGGTCGTCCGCGAGCATGACGCGGAGTTTTTCGCTCACCGTCACGTCGCGCCCGCGTCGGCCGCCGGGAATCGGACCTTGTGCCGCGTGGCGCCCTTCTCCAGTCCGGTTATTTCCAGGTGCCCAGATAGGTCCATGACCCTGCTCTCAATATTGGCGAGACCGTGTCCGGGACGCACGTTAGCAAGCTCAAAGCCCTTTCCGTTGTCATCGATGGTCAGGCTGAGATCACCATCACTAGAGAGGAACTCGATGGTCACTCGAGACGCTCCGGCATGGCGTGCGATGTTAGAAAGAACCTCGCGCACAATCTGGATAACATGCGTTTCCAAACCGGCTGGCAAGGAGCCGCAAGCTTCTTCATCGACTTTTAACTGGGTGTGGGCCAGTGTATTGACCTCGAAGTCCTGGGCCAGGTCCTTGATGGCCGCCGCCAGGCCCTTCTCCTCGACCAGGCTTGGGCGAAGCTCGAATATGTAGCTCCTCACGTCTCTTACAACGTTGTCCAACTCGATGATCGCCTCGTCGATTCGCTCTCGAGCTCGTTCCGGATCGCGCGCCAGCGTCGACAGCGAGCCTTGCAACGAGAGACCAACTGAGTAGATCGACTGGATCACCCCGTCGTGAAGCTCACGAGAGATGCGATCCCTCTCCTCGAGGACGGCAAGGTCCTTCAGTGCTCCTTGAAGACGGTCATTCTCTATGGCCACAACGGCCTGGTTGGCCAGCACCTGGAGAATCGTCAGATCGTCATCGGTAAAGCGTCGTGCGGCCACGTCGTTGTATACGGACAGGACTCCAATCGAGCGGTCCCTCAGAAGCAAGGGCGCTATTACCAGCCGCCTCGAGTCCCCCAGCGCAGACAGTGTGTCCTGCTGTATCTCTGTGTCAGCCAAGAGGTCATTAACCACTTCGCCGCGCCGCCGCTGCATGACGAAATGTGCCTTTGAACTGCCAGGATGCAGAGCCAAGCCGGTCAATTGGTGGGCATCCTCATCCCCTGAGGTCCAGCGAAACACGGTCTCGCCGGTCTCTTCCACGACCAGGCCAAGCCCGCAGCGGCGCGCGCCGGTCAGGCGGCAAGCTTCAACCACGATCGCCTCCAGGGTCTCGTCGAGCGATCGGAAGCTGGTAAGGAGCCCACCCACACGCTCAACAGAAGCAATTTCGGCCATACGGCGGCCTAGCTGGTCGCTCCGCGATGCCACCTCGTCGTAGAGACGAGCGTTCTCGACAGCTACAGCGCTCTGGGCGGCAAACATGGTCGCGAGGCTTTCATCGTCCTCGTCGAATGCGTCCCGACCGATCTTGTCGGTCAGGTAGAGTCTGCCGAAAGTGCCGCCCTTGCCCTTGATCGGAACGCCAAGGAAAGAGCGCATAGGCGGGTGGTGAGGTGGAAACCCGCTTGAGTCTGGATGCTGAGAAACATCCTCGAGCCTTAGCGTCCTGCCCTCCTCGATGATCGTCCCAAGGACACCGATCCCCTCGGGCAAATGGCCGATCTTCCGCGCGGTCTCGTCATCGAGTCCCGAGTAGACAAACTCCGCCAATCTCCCACGGTCGTCGAGGACACCAACGGCGGCATATCGAGCCTCGATGACAGAGCGCGCCAGATCGGCAATACGCTGCAGGAGTGCTCCAATATCGAGCTCTGAGACAAGCGCCCTGGACGCTTCGAGCAGCGCCTGCAACCGAGAGCTGTCGATCGTTTTCGGCACGATGAAAGGATAGCGACGTAAACGTGGAGGGCAGTCGAGTCGTTCGCCTGCCCTTCCCTAAAGGTTCTGCTGCACCCCAGTGCGGTGCGCCAGTGACTCGGATGCCATTTCCTGGCGCCACTTGGTTTCCCTCCCGGCTGCCAACAATCCACAGAGCTGATCAACAAGATCCTTGATCGCCGCCTCGGCAACCCTGTGCAGAAGCAGGCGATCGATGGCGCTACCGACGAAGCCCAGGGGCGGGCGATAGGTGCCCCGCAAACCGACCTGAGTCAGAGAAGCACCCAGGGCAGCAATTTCGATTTCGCCTTCGAAACCGGGGAACAGGCTGCGAGCACCTCTCGCGTGGATGCTGACTGGCACGACCGTCCCTGTGGGGGACTGGTTGTGGGGGTGCAGCGTCACAAGGACTTCCTTCGAGAGCTTGAAGCCTCCGCCGACCTTTACTTCGGCTCGGACCGCCTCTCCAGCCTCGTAAGCGTGTTCAGCAGCGTGGGCAACGGCGCCCTCTTTAAGAGAGAGAAACCTCGCATTAACTTCCTCAAACGGCCGCGGCACGTGCGAGAAGTAGTAGATGAACACGGTTAGCTCTACTCTCCCGGCCCTTAATGGCCAGCTCCTTCCGCGGGCGTGCCAACAATGAATTGGCCGATTCCGCCGATCGACGCGTCGGCAAAGGCGTGTGTAACGAAGGGGTAAACACCTTCTTCCTCCATCGAGAACTCGACGATCGCTCCCTGCGAGGGAGCGATATTCACAGTCTGCGCTGGCCCTCCGACGACACCTTCCTGCCAGGTCCAGTCGAAGATTGTGCCGATGACGTGGAAGGCGCTCCAGAGGGACGGTCCCACATTGAGGATGTACACCCGAACAAGCTCGCCGGGATCGGCAACGAGGGCATCCTCGGCAGTGTACTGATTCGCGTAGCCGTTGAAGACAACCCAGTCGGCATCCTTTTCCTGCATCTTGGTGAGGTCTCCGACCTCACCCTGTCCGCCGAAGTAGAGCTCACTCTGCACGAGGAAGTATTCCCGCGCGGGTGGTCGCGGTGGCCCTTCGGGCTCGACGATGATCATCCCGTACATACCGTTTCCGATGTGGTGAAGCACAGGTGCGGTCGCGCAGTGATACATGTAGACGCCGGGCTGCTTCGCCTCGAACTGGAAGCTGATTGATTCGCCCGGGAGGATGGTCGCGTAGGCGCGGTTAGGCGCGATCTCAGCGGCGTGAAAGTCCATCGAGTGACCTATCTCTCCGTTGTTGACAAGCGTGAAATTGACCATATCTCCCTGCTTGACGCGGACGACAGGTCCAGGGACGGTACCACCGAAGGTCCAGAGATTCATCCATTGACCTTCGGCGACTTCGATCTCCTTCTCCTCGACCTCAAGCGTGACTTCGTGGACTTCGCCGTCGAGTGGCGGGGCAAGGCTTGCATCGAGCACCTCGTGGGGCGGACCCTCGTACTCTTCGGGCTCGCCGGCAGCGGCGGGAGCCTCGTGTTCGTTGTCCTGGGCAGCTTCCGCGCTCGACGCTTCGGGGTCACCACCCTCATCCGCGGCTGCGTCCGACGACTGGACCGAAGCTGGGGTGGATTCGCCGCCGCCGTTACCGCTGCCCACGGTCAGGATGGCGACTGCCCACCCAATCAGCGCAATAGCCACGCCGATGACGACGAGATAGATGACGGGCTGACCAGCCTCGTTTCCTTCGAATATGGAGCTCTTTCTGGTTGCCATAAAGGGACCTCCCTATCTCACCGTCGGGTACTGCCAGACAGGGGTTAAGGGCCATCCGGCCTGAAAGAGAAGGCCTATCGTCGCCTGAATTCGGCCGACTGTGAGCGGAACTGCGACGGCCCCGAGGCCAAAGCTGAGGCCTCGGAAAGCGCGCTCGCGGCGAATGACCGCGATGGCGAAGAGAAGGGCGAAGTTAACAGCTGAGGCGACGCACCTAACATGCACACCGTGTCAAGGACGAACAACTCAAGATAAGTCAGACGAGAAGTATGCCTCCGCCGATCAACGCGATAACGGCGATCAACGCGAGGCCAGCACCAATCCATTCCCTGCTGCCCAGCCCTGGCCTCTGTTCGACTGTGTTGAGCTTCGCCCTCTGACGGGCTCGGTGGATCCTCTGGCGCTCTTTCTTGTTCATCCGGGCTGATCCTTTCGAGGGGTGTCCGACTGGGCCAGGACCTGACGCCTACCAGTTGGCGATGCGGATGTGGTTGTCGACGGCGGTTACTCCCGGGGCCGCTGCGGCGGCCGCCTGGGCATCCTTCCGTTCGGTCCATGAACGCACGTGACCACGCAAGATAACGCGCGTACCGAGGACGTCCACGTCGATGTTGTGTGCATCCAGGACGGCGCTTCGCTTTAGCGCTTCTGCGATCCGGTCGACAACCTGGCTGGCGTGAATCCTTGGGCGAACGACAAGCAGATTGGCGACGCCGACTACGCCGTCGATGCCACCTACGGCGTCAAGCGCTGCTCTCGCCTGGAACGCCCAGTCGACACTGCCCTCGAGGGTCACGCGACCGGCCTCCACGGTGGCAGTCACCCGCCCGCGGGGTACACGGGCGTCCCAACGCAGCCGATCAACCACTGCGGATGCAAGCTCCTGGTCAGTTGGGGCGCCTTCTCCTGGCGGCTCGACCTCTACCAGGTTGACGACCGCCGAGACGCCAGGCATTCGACTCGCCGTCGCCTCGGCTGCCCGTCGCTCAAAGTACGTGGGCACGAGACCCCTGATAGTAGCTATCCCATCGTTTACCTCGACGGCAACGTCGTCTGGTGACTCAACGTCTGGAATAGACTTCTGCCCTGCTATTCGCTCAATGTCGGTGCGCTCGGCGGTGACCATCTTTCTCTTCCTCCTGATTCGATCGTGGAGGAGGCCTTGAGCTCGACCGAGGGCTCAAAGTCACGGAGTCGGGGGGCCGTTCGTACCGACTTTCATCGGCGGTCCCTTCTCTAGGTCGTCTGCTTGATGTCGGCGACGACAGGTTTGACGGCTTTCACGTAGTCCGCGTAGGTCAGATACACCGCGTCCGTGTGTGTTCCCGCATGGAAGGCCAAGTTTCGAGCTTCTGCGAGTGCGGAGTCGACGAAGACAGGAAGCTGGTATAGGTTGCCGAAAGGGTGTAGTGCTCCAAGCTCGCAGTCGGGGAAGACGAACGTTAGCTCGGCTTCGGTGAGCAACCTGACGTCGTCCTTTCCCGTGATCGTCTGCAGCTTGTTGAGATCGATCTGCCAGCTGCCCGGCACAACGGCGAGGGCGTAGTCATGGTCCGCGGCGAAAGCGATAGACTTAGCCACCATGTCTGGCGGCAGGTGCTCAGAGGCTGCGAGGTCAGCCGCCGATAAGACTGGCGAGTGGTGTCGGAGAACGAAGGGTACCTCGTGTCGACGCAGGAAGGAGAGCAATCGCTCTTTGCCAGCCGCGCCGACCTGGATGGTAGGTTCAGCGTCGTCGGTCTCGCCGCGGGCGCCGGTGCGGTCAGCAATTCCCTGTCTAATAACCGTTACTGGCACAGGCGCCAGGCGAATCGTGTCCTCGGCCACACTTCCGACGAGCGCATGGCTGAGACCTGTGCGTCCGTGCGTACCCATCACGATCAGGTCGGCCCCTATTGCCTGGGCGAAATCAGTGATCGCCTCGGCGGGGTGATCGGCCCACTGAACCGCGACGTTTACCGACGCTCCCGGCAGGTAACGGCCAGCCATGGCGCGGAGGTAGTCTTCGGCCTGCTCGCGCGCGCGGGCCATGGCCTGGGTGCGGTCTTCGATCGTCCTCAGACGGGCGACGGTCGTGACCGGCGCAAACTCTCCTGGAATCGCACCGCTTCGGGGCACCGAGGAAACGAAATCGCGGCGCGTGGTGTCATGGACACGCATAGGATTCAGGACGGTGAGCAGGTGCACTTCGGCCGCGCTCTCACGGGCCCAGGGCGCCACTGTGGCGAGAGCACCTTCACCCACGGTGCTGCCATCTAAAGCAACTGCAAGTCTCATTCTTTGTACCTCCCTGGCAACGTCGCAAAGGGCGTGCTGTCTATGGAGGAATGATTCAACCCAACCTGAGGGCTCGGTCAGGACTGTTGGTCACCAGCTGGCAGAGCCGTATGGACTGAATTAGTACAAAGGGCCTGTCGAGTTCGGGTGAGTTGGCCCTGCCCGCGGAGGAGTTCCAGGTGGACCCTGATCCTGGGAGGAGTCGCGATGTACAGCACGGTGATGGTTCCGCTTGATGGCTCTGAATTGGCTGAAGCGGCGTTGCCACACGCCAGCGAAATCGCCCGTCTGACGGGAGCCCGGATGGTTCTGGTGCGTGGATTCGACCCAATTGCTTCGCTCGCTCCGGCGCTAGGCGGAATCGGCTCGGGAGGCTACACGGCTGGAGAGCTGATCGAGGAGACGGCGCGGGTTGAGCATGAGGAGGCCGAAAAGTACCTGATCGCCAGGGCTGCGGAGCTACGGACACAGGGAGTTGAAGTCGAGACAAGAGCGCTGAGAGGGAACGTTATTGAGAGCCTGACCGGTTTGGCTCGTGAGCTGCCGTCGGCAATCGTCGTGATGACCAGCCGCGGGCGGGGCGGGCTCAAACGCTTTGTGCTGGGCAGCGTCACCGACGCTCTGCTTCACAGGCTCGAGATCCCGGTCGTCGTCGTTCCCAACCGGCCGGATTGAGAGGAGGGCGACGATGACAAACGGCCAAGTGAGCGTGATGAAGAAGCCCACAGCAATAGCAGCGACCAGCACTATGAAGGCGGCGCGAATTCACCAGTATGGGCAGCCGCTTGTGGTCGAGGAAGTGCCGCGCCCAACCCCAGGGCACGGGCAAATCCTGGTCAAGGTCGTCGGCGCCGGGTTCTGCCACAGCGACCTCCACGTCATGGACGGCGAGATCCCAATCCTTCCCCGACTGCCGCTGACGTTGGGCCATGAAAACGCCGGCGTGGTGGCCGAGGTGGGTGAGGGCGTCAGTCGAGCTCATGTCGGTGAGAACGTGGCGATCTTTGGCGGCTGGGGCTGCGGGCATTGCGATTACTGTGTGAGCGGCCGTGAGCAGATGTGCGAGACGCCCGCCTGGGCAGGGCTCTCGGAGTGGGACGGGGGCTATGCGGAATACATCCTGGTGCCCGACGAGCGCCACCTGGTCCCGCTCGGAGATCTCGATCCTCGCATTGCCGCGCCGCTGACTGATGCCGCACTGACGCCTTACCGGGCAATCCATAAAGCTTTGCCGTTCATTGAGCCGGATCACAAGGTCCTGGTAATCGGGATCGGCGGCCTCGGCCAATACTGCGTAAAGCTGCTGCGGATACTGACAGGCGCCGAAATCATCGCCGTCGACGTTTCGCAGGCGAGGCTGGAGCTAGCGAAAGAACTGGGAGCGGCAGCAGCCCTGCTCGCTCCGGGCGAGGAGTTGTCGCGAGAGATCAGAGAAATGACCCATGGAGGCGTCGGCGCCGCATTCGACATCGTCGGGTCGGAGTCGAGCCTCGCCCTGGCCCTGTCGGCGACGCGGGCCGGCGGTAAGGTCACGCAACTGGGCCTGGCCGGTGGCACAGCACGTCTCAAGGTGATGGAAACCAACCCCTGGGAGGTCACGTTCGAGGCGACGATCTGGGGGACGGTCAGGGAGCTGCGCGAGGTCGTGGCGCTCGTCCGTTCAGGAAGGCTGGCACCGATTGCCACGGAGTTCGTGCCATTGGACGCCATCAATGAGGCGCATGATCGCCTCAAGCGTGGCCAGGTTGAGGGCCGCCTGGTTGTAACGCCGTGAAGGCTATCGCAGAGCGTTGGTAGCGGGGGCAGTATTCGAACCTGCGGCCAAGGGCTTGCGAGTCTCTTATCCTGCCGAGCTACTCGTGCTGCCTTGCCAGCCGCTCGGCGCGAGCCTTCACACCAAGCAGGTGCTTCCTTTGAAAGATGATGTCGCCGACATCGACCGCCAGTTGCATCGCGAGTATCGGAGCGCTGAACCAACGGTACTTGTCGCGCATCCGGATAAGCAGTCGCGTTCGACCCTCGGCGACGGGATCCAGGTAGTAGAGGAAGGAACCAATATCTCCCGCAGGATCCTCCCTGCCCATCCGCAGCAGCATCCAGCGGGGCTCCTCGAAATCCCTGCAATACATCGCGGTCCAAGGACTCATCGGGAACTTCGTGCCGTATTGCAGGTTCTGCTCCTCAGGCAGGAGCTCCCAGGCACTTGGCTTCCCGCCATTATCGACCCAGTCGTAGCTGTACCAGCCGGCTCTGCCCCAGCCCAACTGGATCAACCAGGGCCAGATCTGCTCCGGCGTTGCTTCTACCGTCACCGCTCGAGTCGAGCTCCAGGTAGGATTCGGAACGAGATCGTCATACGGAAGATCGCGGGTGGCTTCCTCTGATGTCGCTCCCCAGCGCATCTGCCGTGGCCTGATGAAGCCAACGTAGACGGCCACGAGTCCGCCCACGAGAGTAGCTCCCAGAATCCATCTCTTCGTCATACCGTTCCGGGCGTGGAGCTTAGCCAGTGAGGAAGGGGCGGGTGACAGGGATCACAGTCAGTCAAGAGGGTGGTAGCGGGGGCAGGATTCGAACCTGCGGCCAAGGGCTTATGAGTCCCCTGCTCTACCACTGAGCTACCCCGCCTCGTCAGATACGATCTTAGGCTGTTCGACCACGGATGTGGCGGGTGGTTTGAAGCCACGTTGCAGGATTAAGCGGCGACAGGGACCGGCCTGGCGACTCACTCGACCACGAGGACGGTGACCATGCCAAACATCCCATCGGTGCTCTCTGCGTGCGTCAGGATGTGGCAGTGAAAGGCCCACGTGCCGAGCTGGTCCGCCCTCACCAGGACGTCGTAGCGTTCGCCAGGCGCGACGAGCAGCGTGTCGACCGTGTACGTGAAGGGAAGAGAATGGCCGTCCTTTGCAATCACGACCTGTGGGATGCCGTGCAGATGCATGGGGTGAATCTGTAACCCCTCGTTCATGTAGCGAATGCGAACCAGCTGACCATTTTGCACCGCGAGCGGCTCGGTCGCCGGGAAGCTCTTCCCGTTGATCGTGAAGCCGAGGGGACCGTCATTGAGGATCATCGTGTAGTCCAGATCGACCGCCTGATCGGCCGGGTCATTGACGATGAAAGCGCCCAGCAGGCCTCCCGGCACCTGTTCCTGGGCGTTGAAGTGCGAATGATACATGTTGGATCCACTGTTCTGGACTACGAAGTCGTATGTGAAGCTCTCCCCTGGTAGAAGCGCGTCCTGTGTGATCGCCGGGACTCCGTCCATCGCGTTGGGCAGGATCATCCCGTGGAGGTGGAGGGTGGTGGGCTCGTTGTCCAGCTCGTTGTTGAGGACGATGCGCACTTGGTCTCCCAGGTTTACGCGTATCTCGGGGCCGGGAATCATCCCGTTGTACGCAAAGCCCTCTTCGATAACCCCCGGCTCGACCTCCCACTCGATCTCATCGGCTGTCAGTTCAAAGACCTTCGTCCCATCGGGAGTAAGCGTAGGCTCCAGCGGGAGCCCACCTCTGCCTGCTGTTGCGGCCGGGAAAGTGCCGGTTCGCTCGGCGTCGTGGAGAGCCATCTCCGCGGCGTCCATAGCTTCATCGCCGCCGTTCTCCTCAACGGGGGTAGATACCGGCGTGGCTCCAGCCACCTGCTGCGAGTCTGATTGCGGTGAGTCCGCGTCGGAGTCACTCGTGACTACGATGCTCAACGCGACAACGACTACCCCAAACAGGGCAATCACCGTGAAGAGCATTAAGGAGTCGGAAAGCTTACCCAACTGTTTGCCTCTTTCGTTGCTGCTTTCTCGATCGAAGCATCAGGAGGGACAGCAGATTCAGGGCCGAAAGTCACAGGATCAGGTGACTGGCGGCCCGAGCGGTTGCAAGAGGCAGTGAATCGGGGTGCGCCGGCTCAGGCCTGGCCGGTCCGGCCGGCAAAGCCAGACCCTCGGGCGGCGCTGTCTACGAGCCCGCCGTGGGCACGTACGTGGCGACGATTGTCCCGTCCTCACGCAGCAGAGAAAGCGCGCCACCGTCAATGCGGAAACTTGCCGTAGAAGGCAGCGCCGCAAGGTATGCAGCCTCCTGATCCATCACTCCCTCGGGCTCCGGGCACGCAGCCAACGTCGAAGCGGGCTCCGTTATCGTGGTTCGCCCGTTTTCAGTCGTGTAAGTCGCGTTGTAGGTGTTGCAGCCACCGGACCCGCTAAGCGTGCCGTCCTCGGCAAACGACGCCGTGATGGTTGTACCCGGGATTGGGCTCTGTACAGCATCGCCTGTGTAGAACGCCGTCACTTCCCAGTCACCCACCAGAGATGCCTCGCGATAGCGAAGAAGTTCTTCGTCTTCCGCGTCCACCAGGACCAGCTCGGCATTGTCGAGGCGCCAACTCCTCACCTGCTCCAGCGAAGATAGGTAAGCGCGCTCCACCTCATCGGCGGGCGGCGGACAGGCCATCAGGGTGGACGTTATCGTGCCCAGCTCAAGCGAGTCGCCGTCGAGTGTGTATTCAGCGCCGAATTGGTTGCATCCGCTGGATCCGCTGACTCTACCGTCCTCGAATGTCGCGCTGGGGCCGGTGTCCTCCCAACCTTCGACATCTACGCCGGAGCTAAGGACCCAGGGCACGTTCTCTAAGGAAACCGTATTAGCACTGCTTTCGTCGTCCTGTTCAGCATCATCGTCATCGTCCCCGCAGGCGGCCAGCAGGGTGAAGGCGAGTAGCAAAAGTAGAGGGGCGACGGGGAGGACCAGGACGTCGCGAGGAGACGACTTCATGGCGCCGATTGTATCAACCAGGCCTTCCACGGCCCACGAAGGTTCACTCCGACACGCGCTGGTGGCGGGGGCTTATGGACGGCTGGCAGATGGCGCGCTCGGCGAGATTCGAACTCACGACCTCCACCTCCGCAGGGTGGCGCTCTATCCTGCTGAGCTACGAGCGCGCGTTAGCAACCTAAGCCTAACGCTTTGGAATGCGGCTGGTTCGAGTGGTGCCGAAGGTGGGATTTGAACCCACACGCCCGTATGGACACTACGCCCTGAACGTAGCGCGTCTGCCGTTCCGCCACTTCGGCTCGAACCTGCTGATTATAGAAAAGCTGAGAGCGCGGAACAGGCTGGTTCGTGGCAAAGGGTCCCGATCTAGTTGGTGTAGAAGTCTGAAAGGTCCCGTAGCCTGCTGGCAACCTCAGCGACCAGCATCTCGCTCAAGCCGGGCGTGGTCTCCTGGATCGATTGGAAGTTCTCGCGGCGGATAACGAGAGTGCGCATCGGGCTCGAGGCCGTTACTGTGGCCGTCCGCGGGCCACCGTCGAGAAGGGAAATCTCGCCGAAGAAGTCGCCGGCACCGAGGTCAGCCAGGTGCTTGCCGTCGCGGGTAACCTCGGCGGCGCCTTCCAGAACGATCATCAGCTCGTTGCCTTTCCCGCCCTGCGTTGCCAGCGACATCCCGGGCTGGACCTGGACCTCGTCGGCCTGCATCGCGATCAACTGCAGCTGGTTCTGGTCCGCCCCCTTGAACAGCGGGACCTTCTTGATGGCATCGATCTTGTCCTGGGTTGAAGCAGCCATAGAACCTCCAAGCCGCTGCGGCGAACGTCAGCGAGTATAGCCAAACTCAGCCTCAACCCCTAGTTAGCCGCCGCGCTCCGCCGGCCCGTCAGGAAACAGCTTCACCCTCGGCCAGTTTGAGGCCGCGCAAGGACACCGCGTTCAGCGCCACAACGATTGACGAGAACGACATCAGCAGCGCCGACCACTCTGGTCGCAGCAGGATTCCCAGAGGCTCATAGAACACGCCGGCCGCGACCGGAATCGCCAGCAGGTTGTAGATGCTGGCCCAGAACAGGTTCTGCTTCATCTTGCGCACGGTCGCCTTGCTCAAGCGGATGGCGTTAAGCACGTCCGCCGGATCCGACCGCATCAAGACAACCTGCGCGGTCTCCACGGCGACGTCGGTTCCCGCCCCGATCGCGATGCCGACGTCGGCCTGAGCCAGCGCCGGCGCGTCGTTGATTCCGTCTCCCACCATGGCGACCGTCTTCCCTTCGTCCTGCAGCTGCTTCACGTAGTTGGCCTTGTCCTCGGGCAATACCTCGGCGAACACGCGCTCGACGCCCAGGTCCGATGCGACGCTTTCCGCCGTGCGCCGGTTGTCGCCGGTGATCATGGCTGTCTCGATCGCGATCTCCCTCAGGCTGTTGATAACTTGCCGCGAGCTCTTCCGCGGCTCGTCCGCTGCGGCGATGAGTCCAGCTGCCTTCCCATCCACCGCCACGAGCATCAGAGTACGCGCGCTCTGGTTCAGATTCGCGATCTGGGGCGCCAGCGAGCCGAAATCGACGCCGCGCTCGGTCATGAGCCGCTCGGTCCCGACGAGCACCTCGCGGCCACCAACGGTTGCGCTGACCCCAAGGCCGGCCAGCGATTGAAAGTCGCGGCCATCGCCGGCCCCGTCGATGCCCATCTCCCTGGCTCGATCTGTTACCGCGGCGCTTAGCGGATGCGCCGAGCCGCCTTCCGCGGCTGCCGTAATCCGCAGCAGGTCGCCTTCGGACCAGCTGTCGATCGGAACCACCTCCGTCACCTGGGGCTTGCCCTCGGTCAGCGTGCCTGTCTTGTCGAACACCACTGCGTCGACCTGCGAAATCCGCTCCAGAGTCGCCGCATCCTTGATCAGAATGTTGTGGCGCGCGCCGAGGCCAGTCGCCACCGCTACCGCGGTTGGCGTAGCGAGGCCCAGCGCGTCCGGACAAGCGATAACAACTGCCGAGATGGCGACCGTCAGCGAGAAGATGAAGTCCTGTCCCACGGCGAAATACCAGATCGAGAACGTAAGCAGGCCGACGCTCACCGCGAGGATCACGAGGTAGCCCGCGGCTGTGTCGGCCAGCCGCTGGCCCGGCGCCTTTGATGACTGCGCCTGCTCCACCAGGCGCACTATCTGGCCGAGCGTTGTATCTTCCCCGACCCGGTTCGCGCGAAAGCGCAGCGAGCCAGAGCCATTTATTGACCCAGCGACCACAAGGTCGTTCGGGCCTTTCTCAACAGGGATAGATTCACCGGTCACCAGCGACTCATCGATCGCGCTCTGACCGTCGGTCACCTGGCCGTCGACCGGCACGCGGTCGCCCGCTCGCAGCACGACTACGTCTCCAACCACGATCTCGGCCGTGGGAATGGTGACGTCCTGGCCGTTGCGTACCACTACCGCCTGCTGGGGCACTAGCTCCAAAAGCGCCCGCAGAGCCTCCGAGGTTCCCTTGCGCGACCTCATCTCCAGCCAGTGCCCGAAGAGCACAAACGTGACCAGCATTGCCGCGGCCTCGAAGAAGACCTCTTCTTCTCCCGCCAGCGTGAGGAAGACGCTCGCCAGGTATGCGGCGAGCACGCCGGTCGCGATCAGCACCGACATATTCAATTGCCTCGAGAGGAGCGAGTAGTAGCTCCCTGAGATGAAGATCCAGCCAGCCCACCAGACCACGGGCGTCGCGAGGATGAACATCAGCCAGTTCTCGTCGATCGGCGACGGCAGGTTTAGCCCGAAAAAGTCCTCACCGATGGGCGAATAGAGGACCGTGGGGATGGTTAGCACCAGAGCGACTACGAAGCGCATGAGCATGTCACGCTCCATGCGCCTGGCCATGGCCGGGTCGGCCATCATCGCCGCGTGGTCGTGATGGACTCCGGACTCTAGGGCATGGCTTTCGCCTCCATGGCCGGGCTGCGCTTCGGCGTACTCATGCTGCTTCGCCTCATGCGTCGCCCCAGCCGTGACCTCCAACCGTTCGGCCGTGCAGCCGATGCAGTCAGGGCCGCACTGCGGGCATTGACAAAAGCCAATCGCAGGCTCATTCAGGGCCGCCCCGCCCGTAGCCATCTCTCTCTAACCCTAGCCCTTCAAAAGGCGCGGCAGTCCGGGCACCAAATCGCCGTCTTAGACTTGGATCAGCGCACTCCCAGCGCTGCCTGAGATATGGACACGGCAGACCGCTGGTACAAGAACGCGATCGTCTACTGCCTCGACGTCGAGACCTTCCAGGACTCCGACGGCGACGGCGTCGGCGACTTCCAGGGACTCGTCAGCCGCCTCGACTACCTCTGGAGCCTCGGCGTAAGTTGCGTGTGGCTGCTGCCGTTCTACCCCTCACCCAATCGCGACAACGGCTACGACGTCATCGACTACTACGGTGTCGACCCGCGGCTGGGCAACCTCGGCGACGCCGCCGAGTTTCTGCAGGGCGCAAACGAGCGCGGGATCAAGGTCATCATCGACCTCGTCGTCAACCACACCTCCGATCAGCACCCGTGGTTCGAGGCGGCGCGCGATCGCGACTCACAATACCGCGAGTACTACGTTTGGTCCGATGAAGAGCCGGCCGACGCCGAAGAAGGGGTCGTCTTCCCGGGCGTCCAGGAGTCGACCTGGACCTTCGACGAGAAGGCCGGCGCCTACTACCACCACCGCTTCTACAAGCACCAGCCCGACCTGAACATCGGCAACCAGAAAGTGCGCCAGGAGATCCGGCGGATCATGGGCTTCTGGCTGGCGCTCGGCGTTTCCGGCTTCCGGATCGACGCCGCGCCGTTCCTGATCGAGCTGCCCTCCGCAGGTAAGGACGACCTGACCTTCGAATACCTGGACGACTTCTACGGCTTCCTCTCCTGGCACAGCGCCGGCGCGATCCTGCTCGCCGAGGCCAACGTCACACATGACCAGGTACTTGAGTACTTCGGTGACGGCGACCGGATGCAGATGATCTTCAACTTCTTCCTCAACCAGCACGTCTTCCTGGCGCTGGCACGAGGCGAGGCGGAGCCGATCGTTCGCGCGCTGAAGAAGCAACCCAACATCCCGCCTACGGCGCAGTGGGCCAACTTCCTGCGCAACCACGACGAGATCGACCTCGGTCGCCTGACCGAGAAGGAGCGCCAGGAGTGCTTCGAGGCGTTTGGGCCCGAGCCTTACATGCAGCTCTATGAACGCGGCGTGCGCCGGCGCCTGGCGCCAATGCTCGGCGGCGACCGGCGGCGCATCGAGATGGCGTTCAGCCTTGCCTTCAGCCTCCCTGGCACACCGGTGATCTGGTACGGCGACGAGATCGGCATGGGCGAGGACCTCTCGCTGCCCGAG
>DASTBR010000126.1:0-4243 GCA_035711945.1 Dehalococcoidia bacterium | reverse complement strand
GGCCCGCGGATTCTGGACTGATATCGAGCACCCTGAAATCGGTGAGCGGATCACCTACCCGGGAGCGCCCTACAAGTTATCAGCCACCCCCTGGGCGATTAGGCGGCGGCCGCCGCTGCATGGGGAGCACACAGAAGAAGTGCTGCGGGAGCTGGAGGCGTGAGTGAAGGCCCACTTCACGGAGTGCGCATCCTCGACTTTACGTGGGTGCTGGCTGGTCCCTACTGCACGCGCATCCTGGCCGACCTTGGCGCTGAAGTTATTAAGGTGCAGTCGACCGCAACAGCCCGCGGCGCCACTGATGAGAACCGTACCGGGTACTTCAACACCTACAACCGCAACAAGCTGGGCGTACACATCAACATGCGCACTGAGGAGGGCAAAGATCTCGCGCGCAAGGTTGCGAGGATCAGCGATGCCGTCCTCGACAACTTCTCCTCGCGCGTCGTCCGGCAGTGGGAGATGGATTACGACTCCCTCGTCAAGATCAAGCCCGACATCATCTGCTGCAGCATCTCGGGGATGGGCGCGAGCGGCCGCTGGAAGGACTTCGTCAGCTTCGGGCCGACGGCGCAAGCACTAACCGGCTTCGCTCTGCTGACTGCCTTCCCGGATGAGCACCCTGCCGGCTTCGGATACTCCTACTCCGACCACATGGCGGGTACCGTCGCTGCCACGGCTGTCCTCGCGGCGCTCGAGTACAAGGCCCGCACAGGCCGCGGACAGTACATCGATACCTCTCAGCTCGAGGCAACCGCGCCGCTGGTCGGCCCGGCCCTGCTCGACTACACCGCAAACGGCGTCAGCCAGGGGGCTATTGGGAACCGCAGCCTCTACGCCTCCTGGGCGCCCCACGGCGCGTTCCCGTGCCGGGGCGACGACCGGTGGATAACGATCGCCGTCCGAAACGACGACGAGTGGAGCGCGCTCGTCGGGCTGATGGGCCAGCCTGAGTGGGCAAGCGAGCGATTCGACAGCACGGAGAGTCGCCTCGCCAGCCAGGACGAGCTTGAGGCGAGGCTTGCTGAATGGACGAGCGGGCAGGAGGCGGAAGCGCTCAGGGAGACGCTTTGCCAGGCGGGGATACCGGCCGGAGTTGTGCACAACGCCGAGGACTTGCTCAACGACAGGCAACTGGGGAGCCGCGAGTTCTATGTGCAGGCCGAACATCCTGAACTGGGCACGGTCAGATTCGACGGATTCCCGGCGACGTTCTCAGGGCCAGGATTTGAGGTCCGGCGGCCGGCCCCGCTGCTCGGCGAGCACAACGATTATGTCTTCAAAGAGCTCCTCGGGCTGACCGATTCCCAACTCTCCGATCTTGCGCAGGCCGGCGTCTTCGACTGAGCCCGTAAAGGGCTGCCCTAAGATCAACCTATCGTGAGTCAACCCCACTCAGCGCCTGCTGAGCGGCTTCCCGAGGGAAGCTTGCTCGCCGGCCGCTACGAGGTCGTTGCGGTCCTCGGTTCGGGCGGGATGGCAACCGTCTACAAGGCCCGCGATGCCTTCCTCAACCGCGAAGTTGCTGTGAAGGTCATGGCTCCATGGCTCGCCGACGATGACGCCTATAACCGACGCTTTGGTGAGGAAGCCCGCGCCGCCGCCGGTCTTAGCCACCCCAACATCGTCACGATCTACGACACCCTCGAGGAGGAGGGGCGCCGCTTCATCGTGATGGAGCTGGTCGACGGACGGTCCCTCGACGAGCTGATGCCTCTGGAGCAGGACGCGGCGCTCGACGTTGCTCGCAAGCTTGCCTCCGCCCTCGACTACGCCCACAGCATGGGAATCGTCCACTGCGACATCAAGCCGCAGAACGTGCTGGTCGACGCCAGCGGACGGCCGAAGCTCCTGGACTTCGGCATTGCTCGCGCCACGACGCAGACCTGGGCTATGGCCACGACAGTCCTTGGGACTGCAGCCTACATGGCGCCCGAGGCGGTCGAGGGCCGCCGCCCGGACGCGCGCTCCGACGTCTATTCCCTGGCCACACTCCTCTACGAGATGCTGGCGGGGCGGCTGCCGTACGAGGCTGATTCAGCAGCCGCAGTCACAGCACAGCGCCTGGTGGCCGACCCAGTGCCGCTTTCTAAGTACGTTTCCGTGCCTAAGCCCTTGGAGCAGGCCGTCATGACAGCGCTCGCCCGTGACCCCGATAAGCGCCCGCAGACCGCCGCGGCGTTCGCAGCGACCCTGGCGCCAGCGGAAGAGTCAACACCTGCCCTGGACCTCACCGCGGCGGCTGCCGCAGCGGCTGACGAGCCCAAGAGCGGTGACCAGATCGAGCATCCTGTCGAAGAGCCGTTTGCGACTTCGCAAGCTGCCGCGGCCGCCACCAGCGAGGCGTTGGATAGCAAGGCTGCCCTAACCTCCGCCAGGAAGAGCCGCAGCGGACTGATGTGGGCAATGGGGGGAGCCGTCGTCGTTGCGATCTTCGCCGGTGCTTTCTTCGCCGCGAGCTCACTCTTTTCCAGCGACGATGAACCGGACTACGAAGCCTACTTTCAGGAGCTGGAGGGAGCGTTTGCGTCATTCCGCACAGTGCAGGATCAGCAGTCACAGCAGTTCAGCGGGCAGCAAGGGTCAAACTCCGAGGAGAACAAACAGCTCTACGTTCAGTTTCTTCGGTCGTATGTTGAAACCCGCTCGCAGTTCATCGGCACACTCGAGCGCATCGACCCGCCAGAGGAACTCCAGGACGAGCACCAGGCCTTCCTCGAAGCCGCTACCGGCGTCGTCTTTGCACTCGACGAATTCGCGACGCTTGTTCAGGAAACGGAGCCCAACCTCGTCAGGACGCTCGACATATCAGCCTTCGAACAGGCCGACGAGAACCAGGTCCGGGCCTGCAACGCCCTACAGGATGCTGCCGCCGAGCAGGGTTTCGACGTAAACCTGGAGTGCCTGTCCGCAGAGGGCGCTGTGCAGGCGCCGCCGTTCGGCGAGGGGTCCCCGCCGGCCGCCGAAGACCAGGCACCAACCGGCGACGGCGGTGAGGATGAAGGTGAAGGCGAGGGCCAGGGCAACGGCCGTGGCCAAGGTCGGGGCAACGGCAACGGGAACGGCAACAACGACGACGATTAGTCCGTCGCACTAGGCTCAGGGCATGGCCGATAAGGCTATGACCATCCGCGACTTCCTCGACATCGTCGAAGCCGAATACCTGGGGGCGATGAACGGTGATGGTGGTAAACCGCGTCGAATCTGGAGCCTTCTGCAGGTCCACTTTGGCAATCCGCAGGTGCATTGGGAGGTCTGGCCGCAGCGCAAGACCAGCCGTGTCGAGATTGGCCTGCACTTTGAGGCAGAGCGCGAGAAGAGCTACGAGTGGGCCGCGCGCCTCGGCGAGTACGCCGGAATCGCCATGGCCGAGCTTGGGCCGGGGGCCGAGCTTGAGGAGTGGACGCCGTCATGGACGCGGATACACGAGACCCTGGAATTCCAAAGCCTGTCCGATGAGCTGGCAGCCGAGGTGGCGGGCAGGCTCGTGGTTTACGTCAAGACCCTGCGTCCCTTGCTGGAGGCAGCGGACATCCCCTTTGTCACAGCTCCTCCGTCTGCGCCCCGGCAGGCGTCAGCCCGACCCTTCCACCGCAGAAGGGCCCGCCGCGCAGCGGGCGGCTAATGGCGTGTTCGCCACTCCGACTGGCTCAGCGTCATGAGGATGCTATCGCTGCGCTGCCCATCCTTTAGCGTGTCGCCACGCAGGACGGCGCAGGACTCGAACCCAGCCTTCTCATAGGCGCGGATCGCGCGCGGATTGAGGGACCAGACATTCAGATTCACACGATCCAGGTTCAGTTCGTCGAAGGCGTAACGGACCATGAGGTCGACGGCGTCCGACCCGTAGCCGCGGGCCCAGTACTCGCGGTCGGCGATACCTACGGCCAGCATCGCGCGGCGGTGGTTCCATTCGACATCCAGGAGAGCAGTGAACCCGATCAGGCGATCCTCGCCGAGGGTCCTTAGGCGGAACTCAATCCTATCGTGCTCGTGTCGCTGCTCGCGGCGTTCAGCAAACTCCGCTGTAGTTAGAGGCATGGCCGGACGGCTGTCCTGGAACCGCGCGTACTCGGAGTCGTTGCTCCAGCGGGCGAAGTGCTCATCGTCCTCTGATCGGCAGGCCGACAGCCGGATGAGTTTTCCCTTAAAGAGCTCGTTCACTTGGGCTGACGGCTACGCCATTCACTGGCCAGCAGGCCCATGAAAGCCAGATCGTGACGCGCGCCATCGCGGTAGAGAG
>DASTBR010000125.1:0-4239 GCA_035711945.1 Dehalococcoidia bacterium | reverse complement strand
GACGAAGTTGCCCTCTTCGAGGCAGCTTACGGACAGAAGATACCCGTGCTTCTTAAGGGCCCCACGGGTTGTGGCAAGACGCGTTTCGTCGAGCACATGGCGTTCCGTCTCGGACGGCCCGTCACCAGGATCAAGGACGTGGGTGGGGGCAACACCCGGCGCAATGGCGATGAGGCGCTGCCGATTGTTACCGTCGCTTGTCACGAAGATCTGACCGCCAGCGACCTGGTGGGCCGCTACCTGCTGGATACCGACGGCACCCGCTGGATCGACGGGCCGCTCACGCGCGCGGTGAAAGTCGGCGCGATCTGCTACCTCGACGAGGTAGTCGAGGCGCGCAAGGACACGACTGTCCTTATCCACCCGCTGACCGACCATCGCCGCCTGCTGCCGATTGAGAAGCGTGGCCACGTGCTGGAAGCCGCCGACGGCTTCCTCCTCGTCATCTCTTACAACCCCGGCTATCAGAGCGCGCTCAAGGATCTCAAGCACAGCACCCGACAGCGTTTCGTAGCGCTTGAGTTCGACTACCCGCCGCGCGAACTGGAGGCCCAGATCATCGCGCACGAGTCAGGAGTCAACGACGAGACTGCGGTCAACCTGGCGAAGCTGGGCGAGAAGGTGCGCAATCTAAAGGAACACGGGTTGGGCGAAGGCGTCAGCACCCGCCTCCTCATCTACGCCGGGCGCTTGATGGAGCGCGGCATCGCGCCGCGCCGCGCCTGCCAGGTTGCGGTCAACTGGGCGCTCACCGACGACGCCGAGATCCAGCGCAGCATCGAGGAAGTGATCTCCTCGATCTTCGAATAGACCTCAGACTGCCGTAGCGGGCTCCCGTCCGGCCGCGGTCAGCGCCTGCTGGGCGTGGTCCCTGGCGTGGTGCGCCGCCAGCGCCATGATCTGCTCGACGCTCATCCCGGCCAGCCGCTGCCCTTCCGCAACCTGCTTCGCCAGGTCCTCGTCGGTTACGTACTGCAACACGCCATCCGCTTTCGCAGAGGCGCGCGAGAGCTGCTCCGCTGCGTCGGCTGCCGTCGCCAGTGATTGGCGGCTTAACTCCAGAGCTGGATAGCCGCAGGCTTCAGAAATAGCCGAGGCGAAGAAGACCTCGGCCCCGACGCAGTGTTCCAGCGCCTGGCGCGCCGACCAGGCCTCCTCGCCCTCCGCGCCCAGGCCCGGCGTCTCCCAGCTTCCTGCGCTTTCCACGATCGCACGGTGAAGAATGGCGCGAGCCTCAGCGATCTCAGCTCGCAGCTCCTTACGAGTTGCCATGGGACCTCCTTAGGTCAGTCCGCTGAAGATACGCTGCCGGTCACACTGTGTTAAGCGACCTGCCCAGTGGCCTTCCACGGCCGCGTTCGCATCAATCGCCAGATGCCCCGGAGGTCCTCGAGAACCGTCGCCGGGACGTTAACGCGCGAGTCCTTGTCCTCTATCCATGTCACCGGGATGTCCCTGATCCGCAGGCCGCTCTTCTCCGCCACAACCAACAGCTCCGTGTCGAAGAACCAGTTGTTGTCGGCAACGCGGGGAACGAGGAGTTGCGCCGCATCTCTCTTCAGGGCCTTGAATCCGCACTGCGCGTCTGAGAAACGCACGCTGAGCAGCAAGCGCAGCAGCCGGTTGTAGACCCAGGTCAACAGTCTCCGGCCGGCCGAACGCTCAATGCGCGATCCCTTCATGTTCCGGCTTCCCGTCGCCACGTCGTAGCCCTCGTCAGTTAGCGCCGAGATCAGCGGAAAGAACGCGTCGAGCCCGGTCGAGAGGTCGACGTCCATATAGCCGACGATGTCGGCGTCGCTCTCCAGCCAGACCTGCCGCAACGCACCGCCGCGGCCCTTTCGTGGAATCCGCACGTAGTCCACATGCTCCTCTTCGGCCAGCCGCCGGCCGACCTCCTCCGTTCGATCGATCGAGGCGTTATCTGCAATAACGATGCACCACTCGTGGGACCAGCCATCGAGATGACGGCTCAACGTCTCGACGGCGCCCGGCAGCGCGAATTCCTCGTTGTACACAGGGATCACGACATCGACGTGGGCCATTCTTTGCGGATCGTAGGCCGATGGGACGCTAAGGAAACCGCTGATTGGAGATTCAGGCGCCCGGATAGCCCTCGGCACGCCGCTTCAGGATCCGCTCGGTAACCGACTTGAAAACGTCGTATGACTGAGCGCCGACCAGCGCAAAGCGGTCGTCGAAGATGAAGGTGGGTGTCCCCGTGATGCCCGCCTGGCGCGCCGTTTCAATCGAGGCACGGATCCTCGATCGGTTACGACCGTCATCGAGCGCCGCATCAAGCTCATCGCCGTCAAGGCCACAGGCAGCGGCGAGCCTCAGCAAGACGCCGCGGTCGCCGATGTTCTGTCCGTCCCTGAAATAGGCCTCGAACAGCTTGTGATGCAGACAGTCAAACGCCTCACGGCCCTGGTCCCGCGCGAACTCAGTCGCCTCGAGCGCCGCAGCGGAGTTGGCGATGACAGCGGGCGCGTTGATGGTCAGCCCTTCGCTGACGCCCTCCTCCCGAAGCATGCCCATGTAGTCGTCGCCCCGACGCTTGTTACCGAAGAGACGCTCAGGCTCGAGGCCTGCCGCAGGGATTTCAGGGTGCAGCTCGTAAGGCTTCCACTCGACGGCCAGGTCGAATTCTGAGGCGAGCCTCTCCACACGGGCGAGGCCAACGTAGCACCACGGTCAGATGTAGTCGGAAAAGATCGTCAGAGGCAGCGGCGGCTCACTCATCTACCTAACACTCGCCAGCCTCCGTATCGCCTGTCAATGAGAGCAAAGACACGGGCGCCTGCCGTCCAATTGCCCGGGGGACACGGCAGGCGCCCGCCAACACGAGGAACGCCCGCCGCCTGAGGCAACACGGCGGGCGCCGAAGAAATCTAGGATGCGACCGCGGACGCGGCCTCCTCGCGGCGGTCAAGCCCTTCGGCAATGACGTCGCGCATGATCCGCGCCAGCCTGCCGTTCAGCTGCGAAATCTGCCGTATCGTGTAGGCAGCGCCGCAGGTCGAGCACTCGATCAGACTGCGGCCCGACACGCTCGGCAGCGTCAGGTCGCCCCCGCATCCAGGGCAGGACCTTGTCCAGGTATGCGCCATACTCCCTCCCCGGGAGCGACGCGCCGCGGCAACAAAAATGCGCCGGGGCTCCGGCGCACGGCTCCCCTTTCAGTGGCCTACGAGGTTAGCTGTCGGGTTAGGGCTGAAAGGTTGCTGCCCCCTCGCCTGAGCGAGTACACCCCAGATGTTGGTTCCCCCGTTCCTCGCAACCGCGAGGACTCGGCCTTATTCGGTTACGCCGTCACCCTACCAAGTCCTGTGCAGGGTATCAACGGCTTCCGCGTTAAGGATCAATTCAATCGTTCGAGAGCGATGAAGGCAACGTAGCCGAGTCCCAGGGTGGCGAGGACGTTCCTGGTCGCCAGCGCAACGAGCAAGCCGATCGCGCCGGCAGCCAGCTCTGGTCCCACGCTAAGCTCACCATCCGGCGCGGCCAGCCCGGGCACGATCAGCGCCGTGAAGATGGCCACGGGCACAAGCCGCAGGTATCTGCCAAACGCCGGCCGCGGCGTGCCGCCAAGAACGAGCGGCACGGATCGGCTGGCGTACGTCACCGCTGCCATCCCCGCGATCATCAGGTAGTTCAAATCTCGGCCCTCTCAGAAGCCCTGGTCCGTTCCTCGTAAACAAAGCCGGCGAGGCTGCCACAGAGCGCTGCCGCGATCACGTACCACGAGCCCGGCAGCACCTCGATCCCGACGACCGCGGTGACTGCCGCGACGAGGGCAGCAACCAGCTCCGGCCGCCCGCGCAATAGCGGCAATAACAGGGCCATGAACAGCAGCGGGAAGAGGATCTCTAGCCGCAGATCCTCCGCCGCGGCCGAACCGATCAGGAGGCCGATCGCCGTCCCCACCACCCAGACTGTCCACAACGCGATGCCGGTGGTCATGAAGAAGGTGGCGGTCCCGCGACCCGCCAGGTAACGCAGCATCGCCAGGCCGTATGACTCGTCGATCATGAAGAAGGCGAAGACGGCTCGGCGCGCGCGGGAGTGTTCTTGCATGTACGTCGCCAGCGAGGCGCCCATCAGCAGATGACGCGTGGCCAGCACAGCCGCGGTCGCGACCACCGTCAGCCGGCTGCCTCCATCCTCGAAGATGCGCAGCGCCGCGAACTGCATCGCACCGGAGAAGCCGATCGCCGAGAGCGTCATGCCCTCCAGGAA
>DASTBR010000124.1:0-5836 GCA_035711945.1 Dehalococcoidia bacterium | reverse complement strand
CTCCCAGGAAGCTCAGTCCGGAAGAAATCGAAGAGGTCAAGAAGCGGGCGGCGGCGATGCGCGCCGAGCACGCAGAGAAGAAGGCGCGAGGCGAGGTATCCAGCGAACGCAAGAAGCGCTACACGCCTGAAGAGATCGAAGAGATCAAGCGCCGAGCACAGGAGCAGAAGGGCTAACCGTGGACGAGCGACAGGAGGAGCCCGGCAAGGCCGAGGACCAGGCCGATGCCGCAGCGGAGGCAGCGGCGGAGTCTACGACAGACGCGGAGCCGCACGCCGACGTGACGGCCAAGCCGCAGCCCGAGGCCGAGTCTGTGCCTGTGCCGACTCGCGACAAACCCGCTGACGACTATCCCTCAGGTGTCGAGGAGACCGCCGCCGCGCTCGCAGAAGGGGTGGAGATGCCCGAGCCCCGTTCTTCCGGCCCGACGAAGACCCGTCACCCGCAAACAATTGAGACGGGCCCCGGTGATCCCAGCGGGCCGCGGCCGATTGTTGACGAAGCCGCGGAAGAGGAAATCGAGGAGGACAACGACTGATGGCTGTTCAAAGTCCTCCCCCAGCCACCACTGACCTCGAGTTCGAGACGCTGGACCTGACCGTGAACGTTGGGCCTCAGCACCCGGCGACTCACGGCGTTTTCCGCATGGTGCTGACGGTTGACGGCGAGGTGGTGGTCGATTGCGAGCCCTACATCGGCTACATGCACCGGGGCGCCGAGAAACTCTGCGAGAACAACGACTACCGCCAGATCATTGGCTATCACGACCGCACCGAGTATCTTGGGTCGTTCAACGCCGAGCACTGTTACGTGCTGGCTGTGGAGAAGCTGGCCGAAATAGAAGCGCCCGAGCGCGCCGAATACATTCGCGTGATCTGCGCCGAGTTCCAGCGCCTGGCCAGCCACTTCATGTTCATGGGCGCTTTTGGCACAGATATCGGCATCTTCGGCACGGCGTTCACGTACTCATTCCGAGAGCGCGAGCACATCCGTGATCTGCTCGAAGAGATTTCGGGCGACAACATGATGTGGAATTACTTCCGCGTCGGCGGGCTGGCCTGGGACGTGCCCGACGACTTCGAGCAGCACGTGAAGTGGCTGGTCGGCCAGGTGCGCCAGGGCATCAACGACATCGACGGGCTGCTGAGCGTCAACGAGATCTTCCTGACGCGCACCGAGGGCATCAGTCCGATGACTCAAGAACGTGCAGTCGAGTGGGGGATGTCTGGCCCGATGTTGCGCGCCACCGGGCTGCAGCACGACATCCGACGGGCCCAGCCCTATTCGCTGTACGACCGCTTCGAATTCGAGATCCCGGTCGGCCAGAACGGGGACGCCTTCGACCGCTATCTCGTGCGCCTGCTGGAGATGGAGCAGTCCTGCCGGATCATCGAGCAGGCCGTTGAGCAGATGCCAAAGGACGGCCCGATCATCGCCGACAAGCTGCCGCGCACGCTGCGGCCCGCGCCCGGCGAGATCTACATGCCGGTCGAGTCGCCGCGCGGTGAGTACGGCGTCTACATCGTCTCGAAGGGCCAGGGAACACCGTGGCGGCACAGGATCCGCTCGGCGTCGTTCTCGAACGTGATGCCGCTGCGCGAGATGGTCAAGGGGACCTTCGTAGCCGACGCCATCGTCATCCTGGGCTCGACCGACATCGTTCTCTGCGAGGTCGATAGATGAACCTCTCCCCCTTGCTTCGCAATGGCCCTCTCCGCAAGCAGAGAGGGGGAAGCGGTTGAGTTTGCCCGTTGTGCTCGAGTCTCTTGGGGGCCGCGACGTCATCTGGGAGCCGTGGTTCGACGCCATCCTGACGCTGGTTGCGGTGACGTTGATCATGACGTTGCTCGTCTTCTTCCTGATCTGGTGGGAGAGGAAGCTGGTCGGCCGGCTGCAGATGCGGCTGGGTCCGATGCGCACGGGGCCCTACGGCTCGCTGCAATCGATCGCTGACGCGATCAAACTGGTGGCGAAGGAAGACGTGCGCCCGGCGACGGCCGATCGCTGGGTGTTCGAGTTCGCGCCCTACTTCGCCTTTGTGCCGATCTTCATGGCCTTCCTGGCCCTGCCGATCACCGACGACGGATTTGTCCGCAACATTCCGCTTGGCCTGTTCTACATCGTCGCGATCACGGGCCTGAACATCGTCGGATTCGTCATGGCCGGGTTCGGCTCGGACAACAAATACGCGCTGCTGGGCGGCGTCCGCGCGGGCGCACAGCTGATCAGCTACGAGATTCCTTTGATCCTCTCGCTGGTCGCAGTCGCCATGGTCGACCAGACGCTGAACCTCGGCGCCATGATCGAAGCGCAGGACGAGGTCCCGTACCTCGTCCTCATGCCAATGGCGTTCGTGGTCTTCCTGATCGCCGGCATGGCCGAGCTGCACCGGCAGCCCTTCGACATGCCGGTCGGGGAGTCGGAGGTCGTCGGCGGCGCGCTTGTCGAATACAGCGGAATTCGCTGGGGGATCTTCTTCCTCGGCGAGTACTGCTCAGTTCTCGTGATCTCGGCGCTTGGCGCGATCATCTTCATGGGCGGCTGGATCTGGCCGTACTCGGGTTCCGATCTGCCTCGTGGGCTCGAGTTGATCTACCAGGTGGCGTTATTCAGCGCGAAGACATTCTTCCTCATCTGCGCCATCTTCTGGTTGCGCGCGACGCTGCCGAGGCTCCGTATCGATCAGCTGATGGCCTACTGCTGGAAGGTACTGTTGCCGTTCACGTTCGCGCAGATCCTGGTCAACGGGTTCGTGGTCGTATACGACCTGCCGGACGTCTTCTTCATGCTCTTCTCAGGCGCGCTCCTCGCCGGGCTGGCCTACGTCACTTACATGTCCGTGCGGCGTCCCGGTAGCCTTAGATCGAGGAGGCTTGTCTATGCTCGGAGTTCTTAAGGGCGTCGCCACAACACTGAGCACGATGCTGCGCAAGCCTGTGACCCGGCAATATCCGGAGGAGCACAGGCCGATGGCGCATCGCCGTCGTGGCTTCCCCGTATTGCTCTGGGACCACGAGATCGACGAGCCGTTCTGCACCGGATGCCAGGTCTGCGCGCGCTACTGCCCGGTTGAGTGCATGACGGTTGAGATGAAGGACAACCCGCGGCAGGCGATCGGTCAGTCGAAGAGGCGCAAGATCGTCGACCGCTTCTACATCGACTACGCGCGCTGCATGCGTTGCAACATCTGCGTCGAGGTCTGCAACTTCGACGCCATCGCCATGAACAACACGTGGGAAGCCGAGGAGATGAGCAGCCTCAACCGGCGGGAGCTCACATTCGACCTCGACGACCTGCTTTCGCAATCGAAGCAGAAGCGGATCATCCCGTTTAACGCGACCTCGGACATTGCCGAGCAGAAGGCGCGCGAGGCGCTGTTCGGCAAGCAGCCGGAGCCGGAGTGGCCCTCGGGCGAAGAGAAGCCGGCCGCAGAGGCTGCTGAAGAAGTCGAGGAAGAGCCCGCGGCGACGACCTAAGGCTGCGCGGTAGCTCGCCGGCGATACTCGCGGCGGATAAACGGCGGGGCGTAAGGCAGATAGGCGCTCTGACGCTCGGGTTCCATGGCGAAAAAGCTTGCCACCACCTCGCCTGAGCAGGACGCCGACGCGCACAGGCAGGGCCACGACTCGCCGTCCGAGAAGGCATTCAGCCTGTAGTCGATGGTGATCTCGTCGCCGGCAGTGATCGGCCGCCAGGCGAAGACCTTGACACCGCTTCTCATGGCGTTGGGCTCGCACGAGTGGTTGAGGTAGCAGCCGGGAGGTAGGAGGACAGCGAGCCGTTCCTCATCGAGCTCGCAGATGTGCATCTGATCCTCTTGCGACAGGCTGGGAATCTCTTCGTATCTCAGGACGCGGCCATGACGCCGGCGGAAGATGAACTCGCCCGGCGCAAAGTCGCGAAGTGCGAAGAGACCCTTGCCTTTCTCTGCGGTGTTACGAACTTCGACATCCCTGATCACAGGTCACAAGGTAGTCGCTCAGCCGGTTGTGAAATCTGTCGCTAAGCGAGTCGCCCCGTACACTGAAAATCGCAGGCGATGAGCTCGACCGAGGTCATTTTCTACGTCATCGGCGCGATCACAGTCTTAGGCGGCATCGGCGTGGTAACCTTTCGCAGCGTCGTCCATGCGGCCCTTTCTCTGATCGTCGCGATCCTCGGTGTCGCTGCCGTCTTTCTCCTGCTTTCGGTCGAGTTTCTCTTCCTCACGCAGGTTCTGCTCTACGGCGGTGCGGTGACCATCCTTCTGCTCTTCGCCCTGATGTTGACGCGCGTGCGCGATACGCCGGCGCTCATGCTCGGTACTCAATGGCCGGTCGGCTTGCTGGCGGCAGTCGTCTTTCTCGGCCTCTTTGCCGTGAGCGTGTTCGACACGGAGTGGCGGGGCGATACCAACGACCTGACCAGTGTCCCGTTCGAAGACATTGGTGACACGCTGTTCAGGGTTTGGGCTGTGCCATTTGAGATCGCCTCGCTGGTACTACTGGTTGCCCTTGTGGGCGCCATTGTGCTCGGACGGACGGAAGAGGGTGAGGCGTGATCCCGCTCGAGCACTTCCTGATGCTCAGCGGGATACTCTTCGCCACCGGAATCTACGGCGTGCTCTCGCGCCGCAACGCTGTGCTCATCCTGATGTCGGTGGAGTTGATGCTCGCCGCGGTAAGCATCAACATGACCGCCTTCGCGGTGTATCTTTCGCCCGACCTCTTCACCGGCATCATCTTCGCCGTGTTCGTGATCGTGGTGGCGGCAGCCGAGGTGGCGCTAGGCCTGGCGATCATCGTTCGCGTCTTCCGCCAGCGGGCCTCGGCCAACGTCGACGAAGTAGCGGCGCTGCGATGGTAGGTCGCTGCTAGCCGTGGGCATGGAAGAGGCCTGGGTCATCCCGGCGATTCCGGCCGCGTCGTTCGCATTTCTCTTCCTCGTCCGCAATCTCCTGCCGCGACAGGGTGATTTCGTGTCTGTCGGCGCTGCACTTGCCGCGTTTGTGGCCTTTCTCGTCGTCCTTGCCGACATGCTGGATTCAATATCGCTGGGTCAGCCGGTCGAGCCGGTTGTCGAGGGCTTCACCTGGCTCGAATTCAGCGACTTTGAGCTGAGGATCGGGTTCTACCTGGACGAGTTGGCGATCGTCATGCTGGCGGTCGTTACCTTCGTCTCGCTGATGGTCAACATCTATTCCGTCGAGTACATGAAGGGCGAGAGCCACTACGGCTGGTACTTTACCGTCCTCTGCCTGTTCGCGGCCTCGATGCTGACCCTGGTGCTGGCCGACAACCTGCTCCTCCTCTATATCACGTGGGAGCTGGTCGGCATCTGTTCGTTCCTGTTGATCGGCTTCTTCTTCGAGCGCCGTAGTGCGGCTGAGGCGGCGAAGAAGGCTTTCGTGACGACGCGCGTGGGGGACACCGCGTTCCTGATCGGGATAATCTTCGTCTTCTACCAAATCGGGACATTCGAGATTCAAGCCCTGATCGAGGCGGCCGAGAACGGCGAGATCAGTGACGGCTGGCTGACGGCAATCGGCATCCTGATCTTCATCGGCTGCATGGGCAAATCCGCGCAATTCCCATTGCATGTCTGGCTGCCCGACGCGATGGAGGGTCCAACACCGGTCTCCGCGCTGATCCACGCGGCGACGATGGTCGTCGCGGGTGTCTACCTGACCGCGCGACTGCTGCCGATGTTCGACGTAGCGCCGGGTGTGGTCGATTTCGTCCTGGTCATCGGCATCATCACGACCCTAATGTCGGCGCTCATCGGCCTTCTGCAGACCGACGTCAAACGCGTCGTGGCCTATTCAACACTGAACTCGCTTGGCCTGATGTTCGTCGCC
>DASTBR010000123.1:0-8193 GCA_035711945.1 Dehalococcoidia bacterium | reverse complement strand
AGACTCGCTACCGCCGGACGTGAAGAGGACCTCCTGCGGCCTGCAGTTCAGGATCTCCGCGACCTTACGGCGTGCGAGGTCGAGGCCCTTTGCAGCTTCGCGTCCTTCCGCATAAATGGACGAAGGGTTGCCCCAGGCCGTGGTCAGGTAAGGCATCATCGCCTCGAGGACCCTCGGATCGAGGGGTGTCGTGGCAGCGTGATCGAAGTACGCCCGTTTACTCTCCATGCAGTCTCAGCTTAGCTTTCTGCCCTTCGCCAACGGCGGTTAACGGCAATCCGAGTTGGCGGTTCAGGGCAGCGCGGCTAGCGAATCGAGATCGCTGACAGCGGCGGAGTAGCGGCGCAGGAGCATTTCGAACAGGGCCACGCCCCGTTCGTTCGTAGGGTCGAAACTCGCGAAGTTGGCGATGACGGTTCCGAGGATCGCGGCCATAGTCTTGACGTATTCCTCCCGACAGCGCTCCATCGTATAGCCGGTGACGCCGTTCTCCTCGAGCGTGGCGCAGTATAACTCCAGCAGCGACCACTCCAGCTTGCGGCGCTGGTCAGGCTCGAGATTGCCGCCCAGGAACCAGGTGAGGTCGTAGGAGCCAAAGCCGCGGCTTGTTACCTGCCAGTCGACGACGGCCAGGTCGTAGCCGCTGTCAGCGTTGCCGAAGAAGAAGTTATCGAGCCGATAGTCCCCATGGACCAGCGTCGACGTGCGCCCTTCGAGCTCATCGACCAGCCGTAGCAAACGCTCGTTGAGCGTTGGAGCGGCCGTCCGCACCTCCGGCGAGAGCATGTGGCCGTAGGTCTCGATGAACGGCTTCCAACCCTGCGGGTAGACTTCGCCGAACGACCGGCGTGCAAGGTCAGCCAGTGACGACAACCACTCCAACTGGTCGAGGGCGGAGTTGTCCCAGAAAGCCGCGTGCAGCTCAGCCAGCTTGCGCATCGCCAGTTCGGCATCCGCTTTCGAGCAGCCCGGCACCTGGTCGCCGAGACGTCCACTCGGCGACATGTCCTCGAGAAGGAGAACGAACTCGGTCCCGTCGTCGTTGATTTCGTGTCGGTAGCAGCGTGGTGTGCGCAATGAAACCGCCGGCGCGACATGGCGATAGAAGCTGACCTCGGAGCTAAACAAGCGGTAGAGTGCGGCAACCTGGCGTCCCCAATCCTGCGACGTCGGGAACTTGCCGATCAAGGTCGGCGGAGCGGCCGGCAACGGCGGATCGTACGTGAGATCGATGCGGACAATCTGCCCCACGAAGCCAACGCCAGCGCTGATCGGCTCGGTCTTGAATGCGGTAACGCGGCCGGTCTCTAAACAACCAGCCTCGCGCAGCACATCGGTCAACCAATCGGCCTCGAGCTGCTCTGGCCTTGCGGGAAAGCTCAATCCAGTAACCACAGGGGCTCTCCTTTCGGCTGGCTGATGATGGCACATCATCTCGCCGGCGGCTCTCCTGCCCGCCTCGCCATAGATTTGTCCTGTGCTTCTTTACTACTCATGGCGAGCGGCCGTGTTTATGCGTCGCCTGGTGCCGACGCCGATCTGCTACGTCTTCTCAGCGGTCGCTGGTGAGGTCATCTGGCGTTTCTTCATGGAGGACGAAAAAAAGGCGGCCACGCGGGCGAACCTGGCGAGGGCTACCGGGCTCTCCGACCCGAAAGCGCTCGAGTCGCTCGGCCGCAAGACATACCGCAACTACGCGAGGCTCTGGGCAGATTTCGTACGCTTCCCAACGCTGAGCCCGCAGCAGATTCGCGGGAAGCTGATCACCGAGCGCTGGCCCTATGTGGACGAGGTGCTGGCCCGCGGCAAGGGACTCATCTTCGTGACACTGCATATGGGCAACTGGGACTTGGCGGCGGGCGCCTGTGCCCACCGCGGCTACGAGTTCAACGTCATCGCCGAGCGCTTCGCAAACCGCTGGATCGACCGCCTGGTCAACGAAACACGGGAGGCTCTGCGCCTTAAGGTCGTGTTCGAGGACCGGCCGCTTGAGGCTTTTCGCGCGCTGAAGCGCAACGAGATCCTGGCTTTGCTCATGGACGTGCCCGGCGAACAGGGTGTGGCGACGCAACTGTTTGGTGGTGTGGCGATTCTCCCGCCTGGACCGGCACGCCTCGCTCTGCGTAGCGGCGCCGGCATCATCACAATCGGGTTCTATAAACGCGGCGGCGACACACTATACGCCCACGTCCCGCCGCCGATCTTTCCGGTGCGAACGGACGACGAAGCGAAGGACATCGAGGCACTCACTGCCAGGCTGGCGGCGAACTTCGAGCCGATGATCAGGGCTAACCCCGAGCAGTGGTACGTCTTCCGAGACCTCTGGCAGGATCCAGCGGGCACTGGACGATGACAACACTCGTGCCGATGCTTTGAGTCGATGCTGCGGGCGTTTCTGAAGTACCTCGGATATCGCGTCGGCTACGCGCTACTGAAATGGATGCCGCGGCGCGGGCTTTACAAGATTGCCGACCGTGTTGGCGACCTGGCATACGGGGTCTACCCCGAGGGCCGCATGGCTGTTCAAGCGAACCTGCGACAGGTGGTCGGTGAGCGCGTGCCGGACAGCTACGTCGAGGGCCTGGCGAAGAACATCTTTCGCAACGCCGCGCGCTACTACGCCGACATGATCGCTACGCCTCGACTGGACATCGAGCGGTTCACGCGCAACGACATCATCAGCCACCACCTGGCGAATCTGAAGGACGCAATCGCGACAGGTCGAGGAGTGATCCTCGCCAGCGGTCACTACGGGAGCCCGGAGGTGACCGCGCAATTCCTGCGCGTGTACGGCATCGAGCTGTACGTCGTAACCGAGCCTCTGGCTCCGCGCGCTCTGTCGCGCTTTATGGACGGCCTGCGCAGCTCGCAGGGCCATCGCTTCGAGCCGGTGTCCTTCGAGGCGATGAAGGAATCGTTCCGAGTTTTGAAGCGCGGTGGCGTCATTGCCTTGCTCTATGACCGCGACGTCGTGGGCAATGGGCGGCCGGCGCGGTTCTTCGGCCGTGAGGCGCTGGTACCGATGGGTGTAGCCGACCTGGCCGCCAAGACAAACGCCCTGATCGTGCCGGCATTCTGCCGGCGAAGAGCGAACGGGCGCTTCGACGTCTGGATCCACGAGCCTTTAGAGCCGTGCTCGACCGGAGACGTAAAGCGCGACCGCATCGCGACGACCGAAGCCCTGCTCGGGATCCTGGAGGGCTACATCCGCGAGGACCCCCGCCAGTGGATCGTCCTCGAACCTGTCTGGCGCTGACGCCTTGTGTCCGGTGCCAGATGGTGGTATGACAATCTCCCAACCACCGTTCCCAAAGGAGGGACGCTATGGCCACATATGTCGTGTTGTATCGGTTCACTGATCAGGGGCTGAAGAACATCAAAGGCACAGTGAAACGCGCCAACGAGGTGCGGAAGGCGAACGAGGAGCGCGGGTTCAAAGTACAGGGCTTGTACTGGACGGCAGGGCACTACGACATGGTGGCCGTGCTAGACGCGCCGACCGAAGACGCGATGATCGCCGGTTTGTTCAACGTTGCTGAGGCAGGAAACGTCCACTCCGAGACCCTGCGGGCGTACACCTCGGACGAAATGGAGAAGATGCTGGCGGCGGGCTAATTCGAAACCTGGGTTCAGTAACGGGCCCTACTAGCCGGTGTAAGGGAACGACTCTTCGAGACTGAAGAGGCGGGCAGCGTTGGCGTAGAGGATGCGCTGACGTACGTCGTCGTTGAACGGCGCTGTGGCAAAGTCGTCCAACCACCGCTTCGGCCGGATCCACGGATAGTCGCTGCCGAACATCATGCGGTCGGTCGTCCGGAAGTTGGCGTAGGTGATAACGGCCGGGTCGAGGTACTTCGGGCTGTAGCCTGACATCTCCATGTAGACGTTGCGCTTGTGGACCAGGACCGCCAGCTGTTCCTGGACCCACGGCCATGCCTGGTGGGCCATGATCAGCGTCAGCTCGGGGAACTCCGCGGCTATGTCGTCGAGGTCGGGGATTGGCCGGCAGTACTTGGTGCGGACGTTGCCGCCGCCGCGCTGACCGGCGCCGATCCCCGTCATGCCGGTGTGGAACATGACAGGCAGCCCGAGCTTCGCGCAGGCCTCGTACTGCGGATAGAACTGGCTGTCTCCCGGGAAGAACTCCTGGATCGACGGGTGGTACTTGACGCCGCGTAGGCCCACGCCAGCCACTGAATTGATTAGGTCGACGGCCTCCGTCGCGTGCGGGTCGACGCTGCCGAAGCCGAGCGGGAACTGTTGCGGATACTTCTTGACAAGCGACGCTATGTAGTCGTTGCCGGCACCGGGGTCGTTTCGGGCTGTCGTCGCGTCGATCGTTAGGAGCAGCCCGATGATGTCGAGCTCGGCATAATAGTCGGCCATCTCGGCGCTGTCTTTGGGCAGCGGCTCGGAGCGGAAGTACGAGCTAACCGCCTCCTGCGCGCGCCGCACTTCGGGCTGGCCGTCGACTGGCGGGTGGATGTGCAGATCAATCGCTTTGGGCATCGGGCAAGTCTTCGATCCAGAGCGCCGTACTCGCGAGTGGCGTACGAGAAAGTCCGTTTACCAGTCTCCGGTCAGCCGTGACCAACTGGCAATCGCTATTGATCGCAAGAGCCAGATACAGCGCGTCATAGAATCCGCGCTGAAATCGAAGCGCCAGCTCGAAAGCGTCCCCGGACAAGACTGCTGAGGGCACAAGGCCCACCCTCTCGCGCGTATCTTCCTTTCGATCTCGAGCTTCCCGCTCGGTAAGCTCTCCACGCCGAACTTTCTTCGTGAGCACGCTGGCGACCTCCAGAAGGAGTAGATCGGGCGCTATCAGTCGATGCTCAAGCCTTACCAGAAGGTTCGCCTGTTCCGAGAACTGCTCCTGAACCAACCACTTCGCCGCCACGCTTGCATCGACGACGAACAGACTCAACGTTCGCGGTCTTCTCTGATCAGGTCCGCGCTGTCTGAAGTTTGCCTCCCAGCCGTTTCGGCCTGGAACTTCTTGATCTTCGCCAAGAACTCATCAGCGCTCAGCAGCGCCGATGACTCCTCGAGGATCCGTCGCACCTCCGCCTGAAGCGAGCGGCCGCTGCTGCTGGCTCGCTTCTTGAGCTTCTCGAGAACCTTGGGGTCCACGTCGCGGATGAGGATGTTGGGCATAGACGGATGATAGCAAAATGCTATCACCTCACTGCATGACGCCCACCTGCACGTCGCGGAACCGGGCAACGGCGGCGCCGTGGCCGGTGTGCGCAACCTGCTCGGGCTGGCCCTTGCCGCAGTTAGGCGTGCCCCAGACTACCCATTCGTCCCTGTTGCCGATGGCGTCGCACGAGCCCCAGAACTGGGGCGTGATGCCCGTATAGGTGGCGTTCTTGATCATGTCTCCCAGTTTGCCCTTCTTGATCTCGTAGGCCATCTCGGTGCCGAACTGGAAGTTGAGCCGGCGGTCGTCGATCGACCAGGAGCGGTTGGTGGCCATGTAGATGCCTTCGTCGGTATCGGCGATCAGGTCGTCGAACGTCCACTCACCGGGCTCGATGCTGACGTTCGTCATACGGATCAGCGGGATGCGGTTCCAGCCGGAGGCGCGGGCGGTGCCGCTGCTCTGCTGACCGAAGATCGGCGCCGTCTCGCGCGACGTCATGTAGCCGAGGAACTCACCGCTGCGCACGATTGGGGTCGACTGAGCCGGCACTCCTTCGTCGTCGTAGCCGAAAGTGCCGAGCCCCCCCGGGATCGTCGCGTCGGCAGTCATGTTGACGATCTCGGAGCCATACCTGAAGCCGTTGTTGAGCTTGTCGGTGGTGAGGAACGACATGCCGGCAAAGGCTGCCTCCGTCCCGAGGACACGGTCGAGCTCGATGGCGTGTCCGCAGGATTCGTGGATCTGCAGGGCAACCTGTGAGCCGTCGAGGACCACCGTTGTGCGTCCGGGCGGGCAAGGCTTGGCCGAGATGAGCTGGACAGCCTCCTCGGCGACGCGGCCGGCGTTGCCCGGCAGATCCCAGCGCTCGATGAACTCCCAGCCCTCAGTACCCTGGTGGCGGCCTACGCTATTGGGGTAAGAGCGCCGCTGAACTTCGCCCTCGTCCACGGCCATTGCTTCGAGACCACAACCAGTCTCGACGAGGTCCTGCTCGATGTAAGAGCCCTCGCTGCTGGCGAATGTCTTGTTTTCGCGCTGGATCTGGATCTCGCCTTCAGCCGTAAGGATCCCCTTGACCTTGAGCATCTCGTCGCACGAACGCATCAGCAGGTCGATACGGTCGTCGAATGAAACCTCGAACGGGTCCTTCTGAACAGGGGTCTTATAGGTGTCTGAGATGGCGCGCGGGTTGTCGAGAACGACGTCCGGCCCGGGTACGGAGGCAGAGGCCTGGGCGATCTTGACCGCCTCTCCGGCCACGCGGTCCGCCTCGTCCATGGTCATGCGGAAGCTGGAGGCGAAACCCCAGCGGCCGCGCGCAATAACGCGGACGCCAAAGCCGATCTCGTCGTTGTCTGTAAGTGCCTCGACGACACGGTTCTTCATGGAGATCGACTGAACACGTGAGCGAACGACACGCACATCGGCGTAGCTCGCCCCACGGGCTTTTGCCGTATCGAGTGCACGCATGACGAGGTCGCGCATAGGAGCTCCTTCCGCGATTCGTGACTTTGATCGTATCGGGCAGCGTGGTTGACCGCTGCTGCAATAGACTGTCGCGCGATGCATCTGCGCGACATCCATTCATGGGACCTTTCGCCAGTCGAGGCGATCGATCTGCAGCGTCGCCTGGCTCGCGAGGTGATCAGGAGAGGAGAGCCCGCCGACGTGAAATTCGTCGCTGGCGTCGATATCATCGCGGGCCCGCGTGGATCCATGGCTCGTGGCGCAGTCGTGGTTCTCTCCTATCCCGAGCTGGAGGTCGTCGAGAGCCATGCCGTGGAATCGCCCGCGCCCTATCCCTACATTCCTGGCCTGCTCGCCTTTCGCGAGATCCCTGTGCTTGCGCCGGCGCTCGAGACCGTCAAACAGATCCCTGACCTCGTTGTCGTCGATGGTCACGGCTTCTCCCATCCTCGCCGTTTCGGCCTGGCCTGCCACCTCGGCTATCTCCTCGACCTACCAACGATCGGCTGTGCCAAGTCGCGGCTGCTGGGCGAAAATGCTCCTCCCGGAGACAATCCCGGTGACTCATCTCCCCTCGTCGACCGCGGCCAGCTTATCGGCGACGTCCTGAGAACAAAGGCGGGCGCTCGCCCTATCTATGTCTCCATCGGGTACTGGATATCGCTGGAAGCAGCGACCGCTTGGATCCGAAAGCTCACACTGCCGGGACGCCGCATCTGCGAGCCGATCAGGCTGGCCGATCTTGCGTCGCGGGGACGATTGACTGGTTGACCTACCACTGCTGCTCGATGACCGGGCGTACTTCCACCGCGCCGCCCATGCGAGCTGCGGGAATACGCGAGGCCAGCTCGACGGCCGCCGGAAGACTATCAGCCTCGAAAAAGAGGTAGCCGTTGAGAGCCTCCTTGGTTTCCGCGAACGGACCGTCCGTGGCCACGGTCTTGCCGTCCTGCACACGGACAGTGGTCGCGAGCTCGGCTGGCGCCAGCTGGACGCCGGGCGTCACGCCTGCGGTTTCGTTTATCGAGTGATAGCCCGCGTAGACCTCGTTCTTTTGACCGTCGTCCAGGCCTTCGAATGCCGAGATAGCAGCATCGTTGGAATCCCCTTCGCGGCGGGGCCTGGGCGCATCAACCTGGTGAATCAGGAGCATGAACTTCATGCCTTCCTCCTCTGAGTTCTCTACTTATGAGACGAATAGAAGAGGGTGAGATCGACAGGGAAAGAGGCTAACGGGCGCGGCGACCGGGGCCGTAGAGAGCTCGCCCGGCCAATGCGCCTGCGAACTCGCCATCGCGCAGGGCGACGTGGCCGTTGACGAGGACGTCTCTGACGCCCACCGCGTACTGCTGGGGATTTTCGTAGGTCGCGCGATCTGCAACGGTATCTGGGTCGAAGATGACGACATCGGCGAAGTAACCTTCCTCGAGCCGCCCGCGGTCCGCCAAACCCAGGTTGTCGGCAGGCAGGCTGGTCATTCGCCTTATCGCCTCGGCCAGTGTAAGCAGCTGTTCCTCGCGCACATATTTGCCGAGGAAACGGGCGAAACACCCGTAGGCTCGGGGATGAGTCGAGGTCTT
>DASTBR010000122.1:0-5387 GCA_035711945.1 Dehalococcoidia bacterium | reverse complement strand
GGCGCCCTACTCGTCGTGCGGCCTGACGCGGGCATCGAGGAGCCCGCGGATTTCGCTGACAAGAAGATCGCCAGTCCGCAGTTAGGCAACACACAAGATGTCGCCCTGCGCAGCTGGCTGCTCGAGAACGACGTTCCCGCGCGTGAGAACGGTGGTCCGACAGAGGTGATTCCAACGGCTAACCCGGATGCGCTGGCCCTGTTCCGTGAGGGCGAGATCGATGGCGCCTGGGCACCTGAGCCATGGGCCACTCGGTTAATCCAGGAGGGTGATGGCGAGGTCTATCTTGACGAGCGTGACCTCTGGCCGGATGGCCAATTCGTCACGACTCAGCTCATCGTTGCCACTGAGTTCCTTGAGGAGCACCCAGACACTGTTCGAGATCTCCTCCAGGCACACGTCGAAGCAACCCAATTCATCAATGAGAACCCCGAGGAAGCGAAGCGGCTGGTAAACGCGAACATCGAAGAAGTTACGGGCGAGGCGCTGCCAGAGGACGTGATCGACGCAGCCTGGGAAAACCTGGAAATCACATATGACCCGATAGCGTCCAGCCTCCTTGAGTCTGCCGCCGGCGCCTACGAGCTCGAGCTTCTCGACGAGGAACCGAACCTCGAGGGTCTGTATGCGCTCGACCTGCTCAACGAGGTTCTTGCGGAAAAGGGACTGGCAGAGGTGGAAACGTAGCCGATCTATGGTGACTTTCGCGCCAGCACCAGCCGCAACGATCGAAAGGAGAGAGCGGCAGCCGCTGCTCTCTCTCTCCGGTGTTGCCAAGCGCTTCGACACGACACGTCACATCACCGTGGCTCTGCACGACATCGATCTCGAGATGGCGCATGGCGAGTTCGTCTGCGTTGTCGGACCGTCAGGCTGCGGCAAGACGACGCTCCTCAACATCGTTGCCGGGCTGGAGAAGGTCGACAGCGGCGAAGCCAGCTTCGCGGGCAGACCGATTCGCCGACCAGGCCCCGAGCGCGTCGTGGTCTTCCAGGAGAACGCGCTGTTCCCATGGCTTAACGTGCGAGCCAATGTTGAACTTGGGCTGAAGATCAAGGGCCTCAACCGACGCGAGCGCAGATCGCTGGTGGACCGCTACCTGGATCTCGTCAACCTGCGGCGGTTCGAGAAGGCGTTTATCCACGAGCTGTCTGGCGGCATGAAGCAGCGAGTGCAGCTGGCACGCGCGCTGGCCGTCGAGCCTCAGATGCTATTGATGGACGAGCCTTTCGCCGCGCTTGATGCTCAGACGCGGGACATCCTGCAGGAGGAACTGCAGGAGATCTGGCAGCGCACCGGGGCGACGATCCTCTTCATCACACACAACGTGCGCGAAGCGGTAATCCTGGCTGACCGAGTCCTTGTAATGACTCCGCAGCCAGGGACGTTCAAACGAGAGTTCGTCGTCGACATACCGCACCCTCGCTCGTTCGACTCCCCGCATGTGGTTGAGCTGGCGGCAGACGTGCGCGCTGAGCTACAACACGAAGTGTTCGTCGCGTCAGGCGAGGACGGTCGGCGTGGCCACTGACGTTCTCGAGGTTGCGCTACCCTCGCGCCTGCGCCGAACGATCGATGGGAGCACGGACCTCATCTTCAAGATCCTGCGCATAGGGCTGTTCTATGTGGGGTTGATCTTGGTCTGGCATCTCGTCGCTTCGGCAGGCATCTGGGAGGACTACCAGCTACCTCCTCCCGCGGACGTGTGGGATTCGCTGAGGCGAAGCTGGGAGAACGGGCGTCTCCAGGATGCGATCCAGACGAGCATGGAGCGCCTGGTGATCGGGTTCGCGATCTCGTTCGTGATCGGTATAGCGATCGGGGCGGCCATGGGCTCGTTCAAATACGTCGACGAAACAGTTGGCAGCCTTGTGCTGGGTTGCCAGTCACTGCCCAGCGTCTGCTGGCTGCCGCTGGCGTTGCTCTGGTTCGGGTTGAGCGAGCAGGCCATCATTTTCGTCGTCCTGATGGGATCGGTTGGCTCGATTGCGATTTCGGCTAGAGATGGCGTGCGCAGCATTCCGCCGCTTCTCAAACGAGCAGGGCGGACCCTTGGCGCCAACCCTCTGCAGATGCTTCGCTACGTGATCCTGCCAGGCATGATTCCGTCTATGGTTCAGGGCCTGAAACTCGGTTGGTCGTTCGCCTGGCGATCACTGATGGCCGCCGAGCTCCTCTACGTTAGCGGCGGACTGGGCTTCCTCCTGCAGTTTGGTCGGGAGCTGAACAACATCAGCCAGGTCGTGGCGGTAATGCTCGTGATCGTCGCCATCGGTGTGGCGGTGGATCGGGTGATATTTGGCCGACTCGACCAGTGGGTCCGAGAGCGCTGGGGGCTCACCTAGACGCATTTCAGAAGGCCCTTCGCCGGGGAATCGTGCCGGGCACCGAGGTGGCCGATGATACGATTTAGGCGTGGATTTCGAGCTTCCCGAGGAGCATCGACTGCTGCGGGACAACGTCCTCAACTTCAGCCGTCGAGAAATCGCGCCTCTGGCCGATGCGATGGAGACAGAGGGCCAGTTTCCTCCGACGCTTTGGCCCGAGCTTGGCGAGCTTGGTGTGCTCGGTGTCGGGATACCCGAACAGTTTGGTGGCTCGGGCCTGGACCTGTTGGCGGGCGTTGTCTGCATAGAGCAGATCGCCAGAGCATCGGGCTCGGTCGCGTTGTCCTACGGCGCACATACGAACCTGTGCGCGCAGAACCTCTATCGCAATGGGACTCAGAGCCAGAGGGAGCGCTATCTTCCACCGCTCTGCAGCGGGGCAGCCATCGGTGCGCTGGCTATCACCGAGCCGGAGGCAGGATCGGACGCCGTGGGCCTGCAGATGCGTGCAGTGCGCGACGGGGACGACTACGTGCTGAACGGGACGAAGATGTTCATTACGAACGGTCCGCTGGCGGACACGTTGATCGTGTACGCGAAGACGGATCCCAGCGCGAACGGGCGCGGAATCACAGCCTTCATCGTTGAGAGCGAGTTTCCGGGCTTCTCTGTTTCGCGAAAGCTTGAAAAGTGGGGCCATAAGGCCTCCCCGACTGCGGAGCTCGTGCTCGAGGACTGCCGCGTGCCTGCCGGCAATGTCCTGGGCCGGGAGAACGACGGCGCGAGCGTGATGTTCAGCGGCCTTGATTCGGAGCGTATCTTCCTGTCTGGGGAGCCACTGGGGATCGCTGAAGAAGCGCTGGAACTCTCCGTGGCGTACGCCAAGCAACGGAAACAGTTCGGCCAGGCGATAGGTGAGTTTCAGATGATCCAGGCGAAGCTCGCTGACATGTACACAACGATCGAGGCGGCGCGTCTGCTGACATACCGAGCGGCAGTCCACGCCGAGGAGAATGGCGCCGACGTCCATCGGCAGGCGGCTGCGGCCATCCTGTTCACAGCCGAAACGGCCACGAAGGTCTGCCTGGACGCGATGCAGATCCACGGTGGCTACGGCTACCTCACAGAGCTGCCGTTCGGTCGTATGCTCGCTGACGCCAAGCTGCTGGAAATCGGCGCGGGCACGTCGGAGATCCGGCGACTGATCATCGCTCGGGAGCTCCTGAAGTGACGCGATGGCCGTAGCCAGCGAGGAGGCCCGCACCGTTGATGCGTTCCTGTCCGGTGATGTACCAGCGCTCGCGTCGACGGTTTCCACTGGGTCCGACGAGTTCCAGGCGAACCGTGACCACCACCTCGGCCTGGCGGATCAACTGGCTGAGCGGTTGCGCACTGCTGCGGAGGGCGGCGGGGCGGAGCAAATGGAGCGGCATCGGTCGCGCAACAAACTGCCAGCGCGAGAGCGTGTTGAGCGCCTGCTCGACCCGGCAACGCCCTTTCTCGAACTAAGCGCGCTGGCTGCCTACGAGATGTATGAAGATGATGCGCCGTCGGCGGGTCTGATCGCGGGCGTCGGGCGTGTGGCCGGTCGTGAGGTCGTGGTCATCGCCAACGATGCGACGGTGAAGGGCGGCACCTACTTTCCCATGACCGTCAAGAAGCATCTGCGCGCTCAGGAGATCGCCGAGCAGAACCGCCTGCCCTGTGTCTACCTGGTTGATTCCGGCGGCGCGTTTTTGCCGCTGCAGGCCGAGGTCTTCCCGGACAGGGACCACTTCGGCCGTATCTTCTACAACCAGGCGAAGTTGTCAGCGAAGGGGATCGCGCAGATCGCCGTGGTCATGGGCTCTTGCACGGCCGGCGGGGCGTATGTCCCGGCGATGAGTGATGAGACGGTTATCGTCGAGGGCACAGGCACGATTTTTCTTGGCGGGCCGCCGTTGGTTAAGGCCGCGACGGGCGAGGAGGTTACGCCAGACGAGCTGGGCGGTGCCCGTGTCCATACCGAGCTCTCAGGCGTGGCCGACCACTATGCCAGGGACGATGAAGAAGCGCTAGCCATAGCGCGCTCGATCGTCGCCAACATCCCTGCGTCGAAGGAGGTGCCCTGGCCGCTGAGCGAGCCTGAGCCTCCGCGGTATGCCGCCGAAGAGCTCTATGGGCTCGTTCCGGTGGACCCTCGCAAGAGCTTCGACATACGGGATGTCATCGCGCGCGTCGTCGACGGCAGCCGCTTCCACGAGTTCAAGGCACTCTACGGCTCGACTCTGGTCTGCGGCTTCGCCCGGATCATGGGCTATCCGGTCGGTATTGTCGGGAACAACGGGATTCTCTTCTCGGAAAGCGCCGTAAAGGGGGCCCACTTCGTCGAACTTTGTGCCAAGAGGAAGGTCCCGCTGGTCTTCTTGCAGAACATCACCGGATTCATGGTCGGAAAGCGCTATGAGAACGAGGGAATCGCACGGCACGGCGCCAAAATGGTGACGGCCGTCGCCTGCGCGGAGGTGCCGAAATTCACTGTCGTGATAGGCGGCTCGTTCGGAGCGGGCAACTATGCGATGTGTGGCAGAGCCTACAGCCCGCGATTTCTCTGGATGTGGCCGAATGCGCGTATCTCAGTGATGGGCGGCGAACAGGCAGCCAACGTCCTGCTGACGGTCCGCCAGGACAATTTGCGAGCTGAAGGCAAGGAAATGAACGAAAGCGAAGCTGCCGAGTTCATGCGGCCCACTCTCGAGAAGTATGACGAGGAGGGGAGCGCCTACTACAGCACAGCTCGGCTCTGGGACGACGGGATCATCGATCCGATCGACACCCGGATGTGCCTGGCCCTGGGTATCGCGGCTTCGCTGAACGCACCGATTCCTGAAACCACTTTCGGCGTCTTTCGCATGTGATGGCTCCCCCTTTTCAGCGGCTGTTGATAGCTAACCGTGCCGAGATCGCGGTGCGGATCACGAGGACCTGCCGCAGGATGGGCATCCACAGCATCGCTGTCTACTCGGATGCGGACGCGGGAGCGATGCACGTACGCGAGGCTGATAGCGCTGAGTACATCGG
>DASTBR010000121.1:0-2366 GCA_035711945.1 Dehalococcoidia bacterium | reverse complement strand
GCCGTAGCCCGCGAAGCTGGCCACCGAAAAGTAAACGTTGCCTTCGTGGACGTAGGCGTGGTCCTTGCCGACGAGTCTCTCGATCATCGCCAACATGTCGGGAATGTGCTCGCTGGCGCGCGGAAATTGGTGGGCTGGCAGGATGTTCAACGCTTCCTCGTCCTCGAGGAACGCCTGCGTATATGACTCGGCGATCTCCTGTGGCGTCCGGCCCTCGGCGAGCGCCGCGGCGATGACCTTGTCCTCGCCGCGCTCCAGCAGCTCCTGCCGCTGGTGGCCCACGTCGGTGATGTTCTTGACGTGAAAGACCTCGCAGCCCTGGTACTCGAGCGCCCGCCTCAGCCAGTCGGACATCAGATAGGTGCGCAGGTTACCGAGGTGGACATAGCGATACACGGTCGGCCCGCAGGAATAGATGCGGACCCGGCCATCGACTGGGACGACTTTGTCCAGCTGTCTGGTCAGGGTGTTGAAAAGGCGCAAGGAAGAGATATCCCTCTCTTCGTCCGCAGTATAGAGATTCCTACTGAACGCCCGGCCTCGTGGATCAGATCCTCGCTGGCCCCCAACCTTACCGCGGCCCTCAGTTCAGCGGACGGCGTCCAACCGCTTCGCACCACAGGCGAACCCAGAAAGCGCCGGGGTTCCGCGCCCAATCAGCCCAGGCCTGCATGAAGCCAGCGGCCTCCTCCGCCGTCGACAGCCCAGCCTCCTCGACCTGTTTCAGGAAGGCGTCGGACCGCCAGTAGGACAGGATGTCCTGGGCCGCGACCGCAGTTGCGGTGGGCGTTGCGTCGCACGTAGCAACCGCCGAGCCCACGACATCCTCGAGGCCGGCAGCTACCAGCAGCTGCCGCAGCTGTTTGCCCACGCGAGGCGAGGTACCCCGTCGCTCGCGCAGCTCCGTCATCACGCGCAGGGATTCGAGCAGTCGCTCGTCATTGGGGTAGATCAGGCTACCGTCGTGATCAGCGTCACGCAGGCCGATCACGCCGCCCGGCTTCAGTACCCGGGCAGCTTCTCGCACAGCCAGCGCTGGCTCGGGCAGATGCTGAAGCACGGCGTGGATGAAGACAGCGTCAAAGCAGCCATCCCGAAACGGGAGAACAGTCGCATCTCCCTGCTGCAAAGAAAGGTTGTCGACGCCTTCATCCGCGCTGTTCCTCTTAGCCTTCGCCAATACGTCCTGGTTACGGTCGATTCCGATCACCTGGCCCGGAGCGACGGCTGCGGCGAGGCCGATCGTGATGCTGCCCGGTCCGCAGCCAACGTCGAGCAGCGACATCCCTGACGACAGGTACGGTCGGAAGAAGTCGGCGTGGCTGGCCGCTGTACGCCGCCCGTGTGCGGAGCTGCGGTCCGGCAGCGCGGCTGAGGAGTCAGCCATAGGCAATCAGGCGGCGCCGCGCTCCTGCATCGCCTGCACCTGCTCGTCGCTGTAGCCCAATTCGCCGAGAATCTCGGCGGTGTGCTGGCCGACCGCCGGGATCTCCGCCGGTTCGTCCAGGTCGTCGTCGAAGATGATCGGCAGCTTGAGCAGCTTGATTGGACCCGCTTCGCTGCCGACCTCCAGCCAGCGGCCGCGCTCCGCCAGCTGGGGATGCTCGGCGAGGCCCATCGTGTCATTAACCTCGCCGAAGGGTAGATCGGAAGCCTCGAGGCGCCGTACGACCTCGGCGCGGTCCCACTGACTGAGCACTTCTTCCAGCAGCGGCTCGAGGATGGTGCGGTTCTCGGTGCGCTTCTTGTTGTTGTCGAAACGCTCGTCGACGGCGATGTCCGGGCGGTCGATGGCGTCGCAGAGGTTCTTCCACTGGCGCTCGTTCTGCACCGCCAGGTTGATCATGTCCCCGCCGCCGCAGCGGTACGGCCCGTAGGGGACGATCAGGTTGTGGTGGAGGCCGGCGCGGGCCAGCGGGCTGCCCGTGTACATGTGGTGGTAGAGCGGCACGGACATCCACTCGGACGACGTGTCGAAGAGCGAGACGTAGAGCGCGCGGCCCTTGCCGGTCTTCTCCCGCTCGTAGAGGGCGGCGAGGATGCCGCTGAAGGCGTACATGCCGGCCGAGATGTCGGAGACCGAGACGCCGATCTTGGCCGGCTCCTCCTTGCTGCCCGAGGTGAAGATCAGCGCCGTCTCGCCCTGGACCAGCAGGTCGTAGGCCTTGCGGTCGCGGTAGGGTCCGTCCTCGCCGTAGCCGGAGATGCTGCAGTAGATCAGCTTGGGGTACTCGGCGAGAAGCTGCTTTGGGCCGAGGCCCAGGCGGTCAGCGGCGCCCGGCCCGAGGTTCTGGATCACGACGTCGGCGGTGGCGGCCAGCTTCTTCAGGGCTTCGAGCGCGTCCGGGTCCTTGACGTTGAGGGTC
>DASTBR010000120.1:0-2599 GCA_035711945.1 Dehalococcoidia bacterium | reverse complement strand
ACCCTGCACGCGCAGCAGCTCGCGGCTCGTGACCAGCAGACGCAGGTGGGGGCAAGCCGTGAGCAGGGCAGAAAGCTCTGGAGCGGCCTCGACCACCTGCTCGAAGTTGTCGAGGAGCAGCAAGAGCTCTCGCTCGCCGATGTGCTCGGCGAGCCCGTCTTTGGCTCCCAGCGTCTCGGCAACGGTCTCCACGACGAGAGCTGGGTCGCGCAACTGCGCCAGCTCCACCCAGAAGACACCGTTTCGGAACTCTGGTACGAGCTCGGCAGCGGACTCGATCGACAGGCGCGTTTTGCCGGTGCCGCCGGGGCCCGTCAGAGTGAGAAGACGTGCGCCGTTTTGCAGCAGAGCGCGCACCTCCTCGACTTCACGTTCTCTGCCGATGAACGTGCTGGCCGGTCGCGGCAGGTTGGTATTCGAGATGGTCTTCAGCGGCGGGAAACGCTGCCTGCCGAGCTGGAAGATCCAGATCGGCTCATCGAAGTCCTTCAGGCGATGCTCACCCAGGTCGGATGCATCAACCTCGACCGACTCGAGCATGTCCTTCGAAAGCAACACCTGGCCCCCATGACCGGCCGCCGCGATGCGGGCGCCTTTGTGCACGTCCTCACCGATATAGCCCTCATCGGACAGGTGGGGTGCGCCTGTATGGAGGCCTATGCGTACGCGGATCGGTCCTGACACAAGGGCCTCTTGTCCCTCGCGGGCGGCCTTGATCGCCTCTTGTGCGGCGGGAAAGGCATAGAAGAAGGCGTCGCCCTGCGTGTCCACCTCGACCCCCCCGTGACGGGTGAAGGCTTGTCTCAGCAGCCGGCGGTGCTCAGCCAGAGCCAGGGCGTATGCCTCCGTTCCCAACTCGTGCAGGAGTCTCGTTGAGCCCTCAACGTCGGTGAAGAGGAAGGTGACCGTTCCGGTTGGAAGATCGGGCCGCACAGGCGGCATAATGCCTCTTCGCAACCTCAGGGGGCAAACCGGGCTCGACGCGTCCGCCTGATGGTTGTCAACGTGGTTCTAAGGAGCCCCTTGCGTGCGGCTGAACTCCCTAGAATTGAATCTGCATGGGGCTGTGGCGCAATTGGCAGCGCAGCGGACTTTTAATCCGTCGGTTGTGGGTTCGAGTCCCACCGGCCCCGCCAGACACTCGGATCAGCACCGTGATCAGAGATCGGCAGCTTCGCAGTCTTCAGTTCGCCGCTTCGAACAGTTCAACCGGGTTACCGGAAGGGTCATCGAGCAAGATCTGCGATCCTCCCGGTCCCTTCACGATGTCGTTGCGGAATGACAAGCCGGCGTTGCGAAGGCGTTCGACTTCCGCAACGAGGTCGTCCACGACGATTTGAATTCGGTTCCAGCCGCCCGGGACAGGTTCTCGTCCGTCGGGCATAGCTCGTCTGCCGGAGCTCGTCTTTCCGCTCAGCAACAGTTGCACGCCATCGCGGCTCACGGAAGCGAAGGCCGGGGCGGCGTCCATTTCGAGGCTGAAGCCGAGATGAGTTGTGTAAAACGCAACGGCGGCAGCTACGTCGTCGATCATGTACCGAACGCGGACTGCAGTCATGGTGGTGACCTCCTTAGGGAATGCTAGAGAGTCTGTTGATCGGCTGACTTGGCCTGAGTGCTGCGTCGCGCTGCAGCCGCTTTCCCTGCTCAAGCGCCCAGACGGCGATCGATGACTCGATCGTCTCCTCGATGCCGATGGCAACGGCGAGCCAGAATAGCCACTCGATGTCCCAGGCCAGCCCGGCGGCGATGCCCGCGCCGGCCAGCCCGATAACCATGCGCCGGAAGGCGCTCATCGTCCGCAGCGCCTTGCCGGGCTCGACATTCGGCGAGCGCAGGCCGCGCGCGATGTCCCTGATCCCCAGCGCGCCGAACAGTAGCGCGACGCCGCTGATCGGGACCAGGAAATAGAGAACGTTCACCGCTGGGCGACAAGCCTTGATGGCGTGGCCGCTACCTGCTTGCCACAGGGCAGCACACGAGTGACCGCCTCGTTGCGCGCGCCGTTGAGGTTTGCCGGCGGACACTGGTTGACGGTCCGCCACATCTGCTGGCTCTCGCTCAGGCGCTGCTGGGCGTGGACGCGAAAGACCGTAGAATTCAGGAAGACTTCATACATGCCGGGATCCCTCCATTAACATACCTTCTGTATGTATGATACATACACACTGTACGTATGGCAACCGCAAGCAAGAAGTTCCTGCAATCTGAGGCGACCCGCCACGAGCTGATGGACGCCGCCCGCGACCTCTTCACCGAGCGCGGCTACGCGGATACGCCGCTGGAAGAAGTCGTCCAACGCGCCGGCGTGACGCGCGGCGCGCTCTATCACCACTTCAAGGACAAGGAAGACCTCTTCCGCGCCGTCCACGAGCAGGTCGCCCAGGGCGTCAACGATCGGGTCACGAAGGCGATCGGCCGCGCCTCAAACCCGTGGGAGGCGCTTCTCTTCGGCTGTCGCGCCTTCCTGGATTCCTGCCTCGACCCGTCAGTACAGCGCATCATGCTCGTCGACACCGGCGCGGTCCTGGGGCACAAACACATGCACGAGGAGCAGGAGAAGTACGACCTCGTGCTGATCCGGACCGGCCTCGAGCAC
>DASTBR010000119.1:0-2894 GCA_035711945.1 Dehalococcoidia bacterium | reverse complement strand
GAAAGCAGCTTGTTGGGGATGACGAGGTCCGGGTCGACACGCAGCTTGCGGCCCAGCCCTGTGCACTCCGGGCAGGCGCCATGGGGGCTGTTGAAGGAGAAGGTGCGCGGCTCGATCTCGCCGAGGCTGATGCCACAGAACGGGCAGGCGAAGTGCTCCGAGAAGAGGCGCTCCTCGCCGTCTTCGATGGCGACGAGGACAACGCCTCCGCCCAGCTTGAGGGCCTGCTCGATCGACTCTGTTATGCGCTGTCGTTCGCTCGCTTCGGTGTCGCGCGGCCCTGTCTCAGGCGTGAGCAGCCTGTCGATGACGACCTCGATCGAGTGCTTGCGCTTCTTGTCGAGCTTGATCTCTTCGTCGGCGCCGCGGATCTCGCCATCGACGCGGACCCGGACGAAGCCGAGGCGGCGGGCGTCGGCGAAGACCTGCTGATGCTCGCCCTTGCGGTCCTTGATGACCGGAGCCAGGAGGAGAAGCCTCTGGCCGCTCTCGATCTCGAGGATTGCGTCGACGATCTGCTGGACGGTCTGGCGCTCGATTATGCGCCCGCAGTTAGGGCAGTGCGGAGTGCCAGCGCGGGCGAAGAGCAGGCGCAGGTAGTCGTAGACCTCGGTGACCGTGGCCACGGTCGACCGCGGATTCTTGGACACACCCTTCTGGTCGATGGAAATCGCGGGCGACAAGCCCTCGATGTAGTCGACGTCGGGTTTCTCCATCAGCCCGAGGAACTGGCGGGCGTAGGCGGAGAGAGACTCGACGTAGCGGCGCTGCCCCTCGGCATAGATCGTGTCGAAGGCCAGGGACGACTTGCCCGAGCCAGAGAGACCGGTGATGACGACGAGCTTCTCACGCGGGATTGTTACGTCGACGTCTTTGAGGTTGTGCTCGCGGGCGCCTTTGACGGTGATAGCGTCTGGGGGCAAAGCATCTCCAGGGTCCGATTGGTCTCAGCGAATGCGGAGCTGCGGAGCCATCTCAGTATAGGTAATGTGCCGTCTCTGCGCTCAAACGTTCTGTGCATTCCGGGAACCGCTGAGACGCTCGTGTATCCATTGGTCCATGGGCGCCGGCCAATCACGCTTGTAGCCTCCGCTTGTGACAAGAGTGCTCGTCGTTTTGGCGCTTGCAGCCCTGGCCGCGGCGTCTTGCTTCGGCGATGACGACGACCAGACCACCGCCACGAGCAGCCCAGCCGCAGAGGTAGAAGCCTCGCAGCTGCCGGCACACGGAGAGGCGATCGAGCCCGGTTGGTACACCCACGAGCCATTCACCCCGCCGGTAGCGGTCCAGGTCGGCGAGGGTTGGTCGGCGGGCCATCTGAACCAGGAGTTCTGGGACGTGCAGCGGCCCAATCTGCTGTTGGGCTTCGCGCGCCCTGACTTTCTGATCGATGAGAACGGCGAGGAAGTCAGCGTCGAGAGCATGGACGCCAGGGAAGCGTTGGAGCTACTGGCAGCGAACGCTCAGCTGGATCCAGGAGAGCTTGGAGAGAGCGTGGTTGCGGGAAACGATGCCGTGGTGCTGGAGTTGTTGCCGGAGGCGTCCACCGAGATCCTCGGCGGGCCCAGTGGCCGATTGATGTTGGAAGCGGGCAAGCCGGTGCGCGTTATAGGCCTGGACGTTGATGGGGCGCCGTTGTTCGTCGTCTTTCTCAGCCTGGACGAGACGACGGACGGGTTCGAGGTGGCAGAGGAGGCCGTGCGGACGGTGCGTGTCGGCTGAGGCGCAAGCGGATCTCACAAAGAAAGAGGGCCGCTTGCGCGGCCCTCTTTGTCAGCAGATTGCCTGTCCTAGCGGCCGGCGCGGCGCATCGCCTCCTGGCGGCCCTCTTCGTCGAGGAATTTCAGCGCGGCAGCAGCCATCGAGATCGGCTCACCCTCCGGCCCGCTGGCTATGCGTTCGAGAACATCGCGGCGTCCTGACTCGTCCAGCGACAAGAAGTCCTGCGCGACCTTCTCCGGAGATTCAACGGCGTGACCTGGTTCGTGTGGCATTTCTCCTCCTTCCGGGGAGTTCCTCCTTAAGCTAGTCGGCCCGCGCTGCGTTGCTATGGCAGGCCCGCGTGGGGAGGTTGTAAAGGCATAAAGAAAGGGCGGACGCTCGAGCGCCCGCCCTTCGAACTGAAGCCAATCATGCTTCGACCTTCTCCTTGCGCCTCGGTTTCCGAGCCGCCTCCGTTGGCTGCGAGTCGAAAACGTACTCGCCATCGGCAAAACCGACGACGACGGTCGCCCCTTCGGGGAACTTGCCGGCCAGCAGCTCGCGGGCCAGCGGGTTCTCGATCCGGCGCTGCAGTACACGCTTCAGCGGCCGCGCGCCGTAGACCGGGTCGTAACCTTCCTTGAGCAGGGCCTTGCGCGCCTCCTCGGTGAGCTCGATCTCGACGCCGCGCTCGGCGAGGCGCGAGAGCTCCTGCCTGAGCAACAGCTCGATGATCTCGGCCAGGTCGTCCTCGGTCAGAGGATCGAAGACGATGACCTCGTCGATGCGGTTGAGGAACTCAGGCCGGAACGACTCGCGCAGAGCATCCTCGACGCGCTTGCGCGCCTCGTCGCGCTCGAACTCGCTCGGCTTCGTCAACGCGGTCGGCGAGAAGCCGAGCGTGGTGCGGCCCGAACCGGCGCCGGTCGTGCCGAGGTTCGAAGTCATGATCACCACCGTGTTGCTGAAATCGACCGTGCGGCCCTGGCCGTCGGTCAGCCTCCCGTCGTCCAACAGCTGGAGGAGGACGTTGAAGACATCGGGGTGCGCCTTCTCGATCTCGTCGAAGAGGATGACGCAGTAATGACGCCGCCGCACCGCCTCGGTGAGCTGCCCCCCTTCGTCGTAGCCCACGTAGCCCGGAGGGGCGCCGATTAAACGGGCCACCGTGTGGCGCTCCTGGTATTCCGACA
>DASTBR010000118.1:0-7994 GCA_035711945.1 Dehalococcoidia bacterium | reverse complement strand
GCTGGCGCGACTGTCTCGGGAGCTGGAACTGCCGTTGCTCTTCCACGTGAGCGAGCCAGTTGGACACGATTACCCGGGAAAGCAGGGGCTGCCGATGGCTGATTTCTACGCCTTCGTGAAGGCGCATCCAGATTGCACGGTAATCGGGGCGCATTGGGCGGGTGGGCTGCCGTTGTACGGGGTGATGCCGGAACTGGCTGACGAGCTGGACAACGTATGGTTCGACACAGCGGCTACCACGCTGCTGTATGACGACGCCATCTATGAGCGAGTGATCGAGACGATAGGCGCCGATCGGATCGTGTTCGCCAGTGACTTCCCGCTCTTGAATCAGAAAAAGCAGCTTGAGCGCGTGCGCGAGCTGAAGCTAGACCAATCAGCTGTGGAAGGGATCGTCGGTGGCAACGCGGCCCGACTCCTCGGGCTCTAAGAAGCTGCGGCTGTTCATCGCGCTGGAACTGCCGGAGGCGATGAAGGAGGAGCTCGCGGCAGCGCAGGAGCGCCTGCGAGCCAGGCTCAAGGTGCGGCTGAAGTGGGTACGGCCGGAGTCCATACACCTGACGCTGAAGTTCCTTGGCTACGTGGACGAAGATCGGGCGCAGACGATTGGGGCCAACCTTTCGCAGGCTGTAAGCAGTCACGGGGAGCTGAGTCTCCATCTGGGCGGGTTGGGCAGCTTTGGCGGACGGCGGCCGCGGGTCGTTTGGGTAGGAGTCGGTGGAGATGTCGAAGAACTGGCGGCGCTGCAGCGGTCGATTGACAGGGAGATGGCGACGCTGGGATTCGAGCCCGAGGTGCGCGGCTATAACGCGCACCTGACGCTGGCACGTGTGCCGGACGGTCTGAACCGGCTGCAGCTGGATGAGGTCCTGCATGCGGTTGGCAACGTCGCTCCGCCGGGGCCTGCGGAGGCGACTTTCGACGAAGTGAGCCTGATGCGGAGCACGCTGAGGCGTGAGGGCGCGGTGTACGACCGACTCTTCGTTGCTCCCCTCGGCACCGCTAAAGGCGCCTCCGCTTAGGCTTAGCTTCGAACGCATGGACAGCATCAAGGGGAAGGCGGCGATCTGCGGCATCGGCATTACGCCGATGGGCAAGATCTACGGCCATGACGCCGCGTACTTCGCGCAGGAGGCGGTACGGCTGGCGCTCGAGGACGCCGGGCTGGAGCGCGAGCAGGTCGACGGACTGCTGGTCAACCCGGGGACAACGCCGCTGGGAGGGATCGATGGGCTGGGCGTCCAGAACCAGCTATCGCTGACGAACCTGAGGCTGATCAACTCGATGAACAGCGGCGGCGCGACCGCCTGCAGCATGGTGCAGTTCGCGGCGATGGCGGTCGTCAACGGGCTGGCCAACTACGTGGTCTGCCTGTTCGCCGACGCTCCGCTGAGCGAGGGACGTGGGGGCGGAGAGGCCTACGGTTTCCGTCGCTATCAGCCAGTGGGGATGTCGAGTCTGCCGGGCGCCTACGGGTTGTTCGGGGTGAACCTGCGGTACGCACTTTCGGCGCAGCGCCATATGGCTCTCTATGGCACGACGAACGACCACTTTGGGGCGATCGCGGTTGCACAACGCAAGTGGGCGCAGATGAATCCCTTGGCGCAGCAGCGGGACCCAATGACGATCGAGGACTATCACGCCTCGCGCTGGATCGCGGAACCGCTGCACCTCTTCGATTGCACTCTGGTGTCGAACGGTGGAGTCGCTGTGATCGTGACGACCGCTGAGCGCGCGCGGGACCTGAAGCAGCCGCCGGCGTACATCCTCGGGATGGGGCAGGGACACCCGGGCGACCTCAACTTCGGCGATTGGGACCTGGATACGCAGACGGGCGCGGTGATCTCGAAGGAGGCGGCCTACCGGACGGCAGGCGTGGGACCCGAAGACATCGACGTCCTTGAGATCTACGACTGTTACAGCTACACGGCGATGATCCAGCTCGAGGACCTGGGGTTCTGTAAGAAGGGTGAGGGCGGGCCGTTCGTCGCTGATGGGAAGACGGCGCCCGGAGGCTCGCTGCCGATGAACACGGGTGGCGGGATGCTCTCCGGCTATTACATGTGGGGGATGACGCCGCTGTCAGAGGGTGTGTTGCAGGCGCGAGGGACAGCCGGCGAGCGGCAGGTGGAGAAGCACGACACGGTGCTTGTCACGGGCAACGGCGGGATCCTGGACTACCACTCGACGCTGATCCTGAGTCCGCAGCCTTCCTAAGCGGCTAACGTCGCCTGGGGTAGGGCTGGTGGAGGATGAGGTCGTCGTCGCCACGCTCGACGGAGACGCGGATGAAGCGGGCCGGGCCGTCGAGGGGTCGGACTGAGATTGTTCGGCCGTCTTCGCCGCTCCAAGCCAACGCGATGGCATCCGGGCCTTCGGGATACGCGCTGCCGCGGCTGTTCAGCGTGAGGTCTTTGCCGTCGAGGGCGAGGCGGCCCTCGAGCGGGTAGAGGATCATCGTCTCGTTCGGGCCCATGGTTGCGTCGAGGGTTATGTCGCTCTCGAGGGTGGTCTCGGCGAAGAGGCGCAACCGATTGAGCGAGGGACGGAAGCTGGAGCGCTGGCCGACGAGCTCGATGGTCCTCGCACCCGGGGACTCGTCGTAAATCACGCGTTCCTGGGCGCGCAGGGCAGCGAAGGCGGCTGTCGCCGGCGGTGGGTCGGTGTCGGGGCGGTAGACGAGGATGAAGATGTGGGTGCGTACGCCGGGCGCCTGGTTCCACTCCTTGTGGAGCATCCCGGTTTCGCCCTCGGTTAGCTGGGCGAGGTCACCTTCGTACATCGTGCCCGTGATGTGGTTCTGGGCGTCGTCGTGTCCGACCTCGCCTTTGAGGATGTAGAAGAGGCGCTCGTGGTAGCGGTGGGGATGATGCCCGATGCCGAGGCCGGGGTCCATGTAGGAGTCGTGGATGGTGACAAAGGGCCCAACCTGGCCGAGCTCGACGAATGGTCCGACGCTCTCGATGGCGACGAGGCCCGGCGCGCCGAAGTCGTTCTGGTCGAGGCGGGCGAAGGATGTTTCCGGAATCAGGTGCAGGTCCTGTTCCGGATCGAGCTTGAGCCGTGTCGCTGCCTGGGCCATGAGTGCCGCTCCTCAATCCGATCCTAGTCCGCGGTCTGACCGGCGGTGGAGCGGAAGACGGCGGTGGCGGCAGAATGAGGGCAGGCAGATGAACGAGACCGACTACAAGAAGCCAATGCCCGTGCCTGATGAGGCGTCGCGGCCGTTCTTCGAGGGCATGCGAAAGCACCAGCTGGTGCTCATGCGCTGCGGTAGCTGCCGGCGCTGGCGGCTGCCGGCCGCGCAGCGCTGCCCTGAGTGCTGGTCGCTTGAGTACGCCTGGGAGGAAGCTTCGGGGCGGGGCCGGGTCTACACGTTCGCGCTCATGCACCACGTGCTCCATCCGGGGTTCGCCGACGAGGCACCCTACAACGTGACTGTGGTTCAGCTGGATGAGGGGCCGCGTTATCAGACGAACCTCGTGGGCGTTGGAAACGACGAGATCCGAGTGGGTATGCCGGTAGCCGCGACGTACGAGGACATCAACAACGAGGTCAGCCTGCTGAAGTTCAGGCCCGCCTGATATGGCGTCCCGGCAGCTGACTCCTCGAACTGAGTTCGAGGGCCCGGCGCTGGAGTTTGACTTCCCCGGCGTGGAAGTGGGCGTGGCTGAGTATGAGGAGGGTCCCACGGGCTGCACCGTGCTCCTGTTTCCGTCGGGGGCAGCGACAGCGATTGATGAGCGAGGCGGACTCGTGGGGACGGTGGGCAACTGGGAGTGGAATCACGCCATCTGCCTGGCGGGCGGCTCGCTACTTGGCCTCGAAGCAGCGGCGGGCGTTCACGCGGTCCTGACGGAGGACATTCGCGGGCCAATCCGGCTCGGCGGCGATGTGCCCTTCAAGTTCGTGTCGGGGGCGATAATTTTCGACTTCGGGCTTCGCGGAAACGCCATCGCGCCGGACTACGCGTTGGGGGCAGCGGCAGCCAGGTCCGGCAGGCCCGGATGGTTTCCGCTGGGTGCGAGGGGCGCAGGACGCTCGGCGACGGCCGGCAAATTCCTGGACGGTGGTCGCGGCATGGAGAGCGCGGGACAAGGAGCTGCTTTCCGGCGAATCTCCAAGCTGCGCGTATTTGTGTGCTGTGTCGTCAACTCGCTGGGAGCTGTCATCGATCGCAGTGGCCGCGTGGTGCGCGGCCACCTGAACAGGCGAACGGAGGAGCGCCAACGGGTAGCCGAGGGGCTGGAGGCGCAGGTCCGAACCGCGGAGGCGAGCCCAGGACAGAACACAACTCTAACGGTGGTCGTGACCAACGGCCGGCTCTCCATGCAGGCGTTAACGCAGCTCGGCCGGCAGGTCCATGCCTCGATGGCGCGAGCGATCGAGCCTTTCCACACGTCGAGCGACGGCGACGTGCTCTACGCGGTGACCACTGCTGAGACGGACCTGACCATGTCGAGTGACGCTTTGGGAGTCATAGCATCGGAACTGGCGTGGGATGCGGTGCTCGCGGCCGTTGAGTAAGGCCCGTAGCTGGGGACGGCGGCGCTAGTCCTCGATCGGGGCTTCGATCTTCGTGGTGAAGAGGGTCCAGCCGATCCAGAAGGCGAGGGAGAGCATACCGAGGAAGCCGACGGCTACCGGCGTGGCCAGTGCCCAGTAGCTCTTCTTGCGCACGCCAAAGGCAAACAGAAGGCCTGCGAGTAGAGCGCCTCCGCAGATCGAGGCGCCGTATTTCTGGGGGCTTTCGCGGTAGCGGGGTTCCTGGATCGACATGGATCTAGGCTCCGCGCTTCCTTCGCATTGGTCAAGGCTGGGCGCCAAGCGAGGTGGCGCCAATAAGATCTTCAGACCGGAGAGGCGAAGTCGCTCGAGGGGCGCTGCCCAGGGCTTCGGGGTGATTGTGAGAAGAGCATGAGGGTAGCCGTGGCGGTAGTCGGCCTTTTCCTTGGGTTCGTTGCGGCCTGCGGTGACGAGGGCAACGTGCTCGAGCTGGAGCAAGGCGATTGCATCGGCGACCGGCCCAGCGGGAACGTTTCGGAGGTGGACTTCGTGGACTGCGCGAGCGAGGAAGCCGCCTACGAGGTCCTGAACATCGTCGTCATCGACGGAGACGAGTACCCAGGAGATGACAACGTGACGGCCGAGGCTGAGCTAGGCTGCGCAGCCGGGACTACGGACTATCTCCTGCCAACCGAGGAGACGTGGGAAGAAGCAGACGACCGCTCGATCGTCTGCTTCGGGCCGCCAGAGCAATAGACTGCTATTCCCACCAGTCGAGAGCCTGGCGCATGGCCTCTGCAAAGCCCTCGAAGTCCATCTGCTTGTAGGCGCCGACGATCAGATTGGCGTCGCCGCCGACCGGATAGCGCAGCTTGAGCGATTCGTCGTAGGCGGCATTGCAGATCGCGTCGGCGACCTCTTTGGGGTCCTGCGGCTCACCGCCGGGGGCGAGGCGTCCCACACGGTTGCGGAACTCGTCGGCGGTCTGCTTGTAGGGGCCGGAGTCATGAGCGTCCGCAACCTGGATGTTCGAAGAGAACTCGGTGGGGAACGCGCCGGGCTCGATGAGGCAGACGCTAACGCCGAAGGGGTGCAGCTCCCAATACATGGTCTCGGTAAGGGCTTCGACCGCGTGCTTGCTGGCGGCGTAGAGGCCACCGAAGGGGACGCCGACGACGCCGGCCACCGATGAAACGTTGATGATCCGGCCGCTGCCACGGGAGCGCATGTGGGGAACGACGGCGCGTGTGACGCGAAGAAGGCCGAAGACGTTCGTATCGAACTGGGCGCGGGCCTCGGCGTCGCTGACTTCCTCGACGGCTCCGCGGATCTCGAAGCCGGCGTTGTTAACGAGGACGTCGATCGAGCCTGCATCGTTGATCACGTGGTCGACGGCCTTGTTGACGGAATCGTCGCTGAGGACGTCGAGCTGGAGGACCTTCAACGAGAGGTTCTCTTTGCCGGCGGCCTCCTCGATTTCGCCGCCCTTCGCGACGTTGCGCATGGAGGCGAAGACGTTGTCCCCCTTGCGGGCGAACTGTAGGGCGGCGAGTTTGCCGAAGCCGCTGTTGGTGCCGGTGATAAGTACGTTGCTCATTCGACTATTCCCTTCTCCTCCGAGGCTTTGAGCATTTCCCAGAGGCACTCTTCTGCTTCTTCAATCCGGTCGGGCTCGCGGCCCAGGCCGGCTTTGACCATGCCGATGAATGCGCCGAAGACCATGGCTATGAGCACATCGACGTCGGCGTTGCGAATCTCGCCGAGGCGTTGTCCGCGCAGGAGGAAGGAGCGGGCAACGTCGCTGACTTTCTGGCTGATCTGCTGGCTCTGGGCATCCAGGTAGTTGGGGTGGTGATGGGTCTCGAGGAAGGCGATGGCTTCCGGGTGATCGGTGGCGAACTGCCAGAGCCGCTGCCAGAGAAACGAGAACTCGCGGCGCACTGGGATGCCGCGGGGGGCATCCTCGGTGAGGTAGCGGAGGAGCTCTGACTTCCAGCGCAGATAGACGGCGTTGCCGAGCTCTTCCTTGCTGGCAAAGTAGCGGTAGATGGTACCGGGTCCGACCTGTGCGCGGCCGGCGAGGCCGGGCATAGATGTGCCCTCGAAAGTCTGCTCAGCGAAGAGGTCGAGGGCGGCAGCCATGACTGCTTCGCGCTTGTCGGTCACGGAATGAATATTCATTCCGCACTAGTTTAGGGTCAACCTTAGCATGGGTCGGCGACCCATTTCCGGGGTCGAGAGAACTCCCGCCAGAAGGAGCGTAAATGGCCCAGGCGACCGAAACCGCCACCGAAAAGAAGCCAATTGTCCCCTTCCTCGCAATCGACGACGGGGAACCCTATCTGAAAGGAACCAAGTGCAAGCAGTGCGGTGCGCACTACCTGGGCGCCCGCATGGCGTGCTCCAAGTGCTTTAGCACTGAGGGCTTCGAAGACGTAAAGCTGAGCCGTGAGGGCGAGGTGTGGGTGTACACGATCGTGCACCAGTCTTTCCCGGGTGCTGAGGTGCCGTTCGTAGCGGCGATCGTCGACCTTCCCGAGAAGGTCAGCGTGCGCTGCAACCTCCGCAACATCGAAGCCGACCCGCAGAAGGTTAAGTTCGGGATGAAGGTCCGCATGAACACCGGACCGGTCCCCTACACGGACCGCGACGGCAACAAGCAGATCCGCAAGGACAGGGAGGGCAACGAGATCGTGGCCTTCTGGTTCGAGCCCGTCTCGGGCGCTTAGTCACCTCACCCCAACCCCTCTCCTTGCCAAAGAGAGGGGCTATAGGAAAGGAATGAAATGAGAGACGTATTCGTACTAGGCGTACACATGATCAAGTTCGGGCGCTATCCGGAGAAGAGCGTCCCCGAGCTTGGCGCGGAGTCAGTAATCGGCGCCCTAAAGGACGCCGGCATGACGATGAAAGACATCGAACTGCTGGCCTGCGGCAACCTGTACCAGTCGAACGCGATGGTTGGGCAGCGGATCATGCAGATCGTCGGCCAGACCGGCGCGCCGGTTGTGAACGTGTCGAACGCGTGCGCGACGGGATCTACCGCCTTCCGCGAGGCGTACTTCGCAGTCGCTTCGGGCGCTTATGACACAGCGATGGCCGTAGGCGTCGAGCAGATGGGGAAGATGGGCCTCCTGGGCGGAGGCGGCGGCGCCGGCGACCCGGCCTACTCGACGGAGGGCGTGTTGGGCACCGGTATTATGCCAGGTGTCTTCGGCATGGCCGGCGTTGAGCACATGAGGAAGTATGGGACGACGCTCGAGCAGTTCGCTCAGATCAGCGTCAAGAACCACAAGCACGCGATGAACAACCCGCTGTCGCAGTACCAGGTTGAGGTGTCGCTGGAGGACGTGATCAATGCGCGCATGGTGGCGTATCCGAACACGCTCTACATGTGCTGCCCGACCGGCGACGGCGCCGCCGCGGCGATCGTCGGGTCGGAGGCGATGGTGCGCAAGTTCGGCAAGCGGCGCGTGAAGGTCGCGTGC
>DASTBR010000117.1:0-10875 GCA_035711945.1 Dehalococcoidia bacterium | reverse complement strand
TGTGACGATCCAGGCACAGGTTCTGGAGATCCTCGCCCGCCTGAGCAAGGAGTTCGGCACCGCGGTCATCATCATCACCCACAATCTCGGCGTCGTTGCCCGCTACGCGGACCGCGTCAACGTCATGTACGCCGGGCGGGTAATTGAGACCGGCTCGGCCGACGAGCTCTACAGCAACCCGCGCCACCCATACACCCTTGGTTTGCTCAAGTCGGTGCCGCGCCTCGACCAGCTGCGCAAGGACAAGCTTGACCCCATCGAGGGCGTCCCGCCCGATATGGTTAACCTGCCGCCGGGCTGTCCGTTCTTCCCGCGCTGCAGCTTCCGAAGCGACAAGTGTCGCGAAGAGTACCCGCCGATGGTGGAGGTTGGACCTGAACACACCGCAGCCTGCTGGCACACTGACCAGACCGCTGGCCAGGGAGGGATAGCGAATGACAACGGAGCGTGAGGCCACTCAAGAGAGCGCCGGCGAGGAAGTGACCTCGCCCTCCGAGGCCGCTACTGCTACACGGCCCTCTGAGGCCCCAACAGCGACAGAGCCCACCACCCAGGTGAGTGGCGCCCCGGCCACAAACGGCTCAGGCAACAACATCCTGTCGGTTCGCAACCTGCGAGTGTATTTCCCCGTGACCTCGGGCCTCATATTCCAGCGCAAAGTCGCCGACGTCCGCGCGGTCGATGGCATAACCTTCGATGTGCGCAAGGGCGAAACACTGGGGCTCGTCGGCGAGTCGGGCTGCGGCAAGTCGACCACCGGCAAGGCTATCCTCCAGCTGCACAAGCCGACGGAGGGCAGCGTGCTCTTCCGCGGTAAGGACCTGGCGCAGCTCAACGCCGGCGACATGCGCCGCGAGCGCCGCAACCTGCAGATGATCTTCCAGGATCCGTACGCCTCGCTAAACCCGCGCATGTCTGTCGGCTCGATCATCTCCGAGCCGCTGACCATCCACAGCCTGGCCAAGGGCCGAGAGAAGAAGGATCGCGTTCAGCAGCTTCTGCAGACCGTGGGCCTCAACCCGTACTACGCCAACCGCTACCCGCACGAGTTCTCGGGCGGCCAGCGCCAGCGCATTGGTATCGCCCGAGCCCTGGCGGTCGAGCCCGACTTCATCGTCTGCGACGAGCCGGTCTCGGCGCTCGACGTGTCGATCCAGGCCCAGATCATCAACCTGCTCATGGACCTGCAGGAGCGCTTCGGCCTCACCTACCTGTTCATCGCCCACGACCTTTCGGTCGTCCGCCACATCAGCGACCGCGTGGCCGTCATGTACCTCGGCAAGTTCATGGAACTGTCGGACCGCAACGAGATCTACGAGAACCCACTGCACCCCTACACCAAGGCGCTTCTTTCGGCTGTGCCGATTCCCGACCCGGAGATTGAGACCAAGCGCGAGCGCATCATCCTGACAGGCGACGTGCCCAGCCCGCTGGCGCCCCCGCCCGGTTGCGTTTTCCACACCCGCTGCCCCATCGCGATCGATGAGTGCAAGGCCGTTATCCCCGAGTGGCGCAACGTCGGAACCGGCGACCGCGAGCACTGGGTCGCCTGCCACCGCGTCTAAACTCGTATCACTGTGACGCTTACCGTTCGACCGGTGACGGCCGAACTATGGCCGGGGCTCGAGGATCTGTTCGGAAAGGCCGGTGCCTCTAACGGCTGCTGGTGCATGTACTGGCGAATCGGACGAGCCTATACGAGGCGGCCCAGAGAGCAAAATAGGGCCGCGTTGCGCGCTCTGGCGATGGAAGGCCCGCCACCCGGCCTCCTCGCCTTCGACCGAGATCTCGCAGTCGGTTGGTGCCAGCTGACGCCCCGCTCAGCCTTGCCGTGGCTCAACGGGCGGCTTTCCCTGGGCGCGGATGGCGAACGGGTCTGGTCAGCTTCCTGCTTCTACGTTCGCCGCGGTTATCGCCGGCGGGGGGTTTCATCCGCGTTGATCGCGGCAGCGGTGCAGACGGCAAAGGAGGCCGGCGCATCGAGTCTGGAGGCATACCCCGTCGACACAAACCACGCGCAAAGCACGCGCAACGTCTTCACGGGCACGGCTTCGGCCTTCCGTCGCGCCGGCTTCAAAAGGGTCGCCGAACGCCCACATGGCCGCCTGGTCATGCGCCACGACCTGGAACACCCTTGAGATTCGTAGCGCCGATCAGCCCGCCATCTTGCCTGATCGTCCAGGGAACGCCTAGCCTGCTCGCGTGACTGCACAAGACCCGGCCACCGTCGCCAATCTGCCCCTCGAGGACTCGGAGCTGCGCGCCCACCTGCCCAACGCACTCCTGCGGCCCTACATCCGCGAGATCACGGCCTACCGCGAGGTTCCCGATGGCACCGTACGCCGACAGACACTGCCTCTCGACAAGGTAGTCGTCATCCTCGGGTTCGAGTCGCCTATGACCATCGGCACTGACCGCGGGCGTCGAATGGACTCGCACAAGGCTTTCGTCGCCGGGCTTACCGATCAACCGGGCTTCTACGAGTTCGGACAGGCATCCTCAGGAATCCAGATGAACATGACTCCGCTTGGTGCGCGCCTGCTCCTCGACCGTCCGATGAGCGAAGTCGCCAACCAGGTCGTGGAGGTGGACGACCTCTTCGGTACTACCGGCCCGGAGCTCATCGAGCGCCTGCGCGAGGCGCAGGATTGGGATTCCGCTTTTTCGCTTCTCGAGTCGTTTGTCGCTGCACGCATCGCCGACGCCCGGCCGGCTTCGCCGGCCGTCGCCTGGGCCTGGCGGGCTCTAGCCGAAACGGGTGGTCGGGTGAGCGTCGGCGTTCTGGCTCGCGAGCTTGGCTGGAGCCCCAAGCACCTGATCAGCCAATTCAAAGAGCAGGTCGGGTTGCCGCCTAAGACGATGGCACGCATCCTCCGCTTCAACCGCGTTATCGGCCATCTGGACGAGGGTGACGGCCGGAACTGGGCAGAAATCGCGGGCCTCTGCGGCTATTACGACCAGGCCCATCTGGTCCGCGACTTCAAGCAGTTCGCCGGCACGACGCCGAGCCGGTTCGTCCTTCAGAACGTCGGTTAATTCCTTACAAGACCTCCCTGATCCCCTGCTCTAGCCTCGCGATAGTTCGACAAGGAGGACCCATGGCCACAAGCACACCGAGCATTTATCCCGCCTTGAGGTATCGCGATGCGAACGCCGCCGTCGAGTGGTTGGAGCGCGCCTTCGGCTTCGAGCGATTGATGGTCGTGCCCGGCGAAGGTGGCGGCGTGGGGCATGCCGAGCTCCAGCTAGGCAATGGAGTCGTCATGCTGGGCTCGTTCGTTGGGGAGCGAGCCTCGGACGGCTACGGAGAAATTGGCACCGCCCCAATGACGATCTACATCGTCGTCGACGATCCCGACGGCCACTACAAGAGAGCGAAGTCAGCCGGCGCCGAGATCATTCGCGAGTTAGAGAACATGGACTACGGCTCCCGCGAGTACAGCGCACGCGACCTCGAAGGCTATATCTGGTCCTTCGGCACCTACGTGCCTGACCTCAAAGGAGGCTCCAATGGCTGAAGAAACGCCGCGCGTCATTCCCTACATCTGCTGCGACGGCGCGAGCGACGCGATCGAGTTCTACAAGAGAGCGTTCGGCGCCGAAGAGCTCTACCGCCTCGAGAATCCGGACGGCAGCCTGGGTCACGCCGAGATCAAAATCGGCGACTCTATTGTCGAGATCTCAGACGAGTGGCCCGAAGGCGGCATCTTCTCGCCCCTCACCCTGAATGGCAACTCCTGCACCCTGACCCTGGTCGTCGAGGACACCGACTCCGCCTTTCAGCGGGCCGTCGAAGCGGGCGCGAAGCAGCAGCGCCCGATCAAGGACGAGCCCTACGGGCGCATCGGCTGGGTCGACGATCCCTTCGGCCACCGCTGGGCAATCATCAAGATGGCCGAAGACTGGGATCCCGAGAAGATGAAGGAGCCGACAGCGCCAGCCTAACCAGTCCGCCCTCCGGTCCGCGGCATTACTGTGAAGGCGCAGTGACGTCCTGGATTCGCTTGACCGTGCTCGCAGTCGTTTCCGTCGTTGCCTTCGCCTGCGGCGATGACGACGACGTTTCGTCGAACGCCGGCAACCCGCCGGCAGGCATTCTTGACGAAGGCGGTTTGTCGCCAGGGCTGCTCACGCTGGGCGACCTCGGTAACGGCTGGGTCGAGGCAGGGGTAGAACCACCGAACGGTTCAGCTAGCCACTTCGTTTGCATGCCGCTTTACTTCGAGGGAGCTTTCGACCAAGGCGTCTCAGTCGAGTTCTCCGGCCCCACCGAAGATCTGGAGGGCCAAGGTACTGACGTCTCACAACGCGTTGTCCGCTACGCCGACGCTGAAGCCGCGATGCGCGCAGCCCCCGACGCGCTCGCCTTCTGCCTGGCCAGAAGCTCGCTGGCATCCTTCGGAGAGCCGAACCTAAGTTCACCGGCCGGTGTGGGAGACGAGAATCTTCTTGCTGAACTAGTTGGCGACCTCGACGCGACGGTCTCTGACTCCGCCGGGGACCGCGTGATCTCGGAGGAGATTGAGTGGCGGGCGGCCTACATTCGCCGAGGCAATCTGGTTACCTTGTTGTTCTTTGTCCAGGTCGAGGAGGACGAATTCGAGCGCCTGATCCGCTTGGCCGACGAGCGGCTGCAAGAATTGGACTGATGGCTGAAGCACTCGATACCGCGAAATCGTTCGTCGACAAGATCAACGCCCACGACGAGCTGGGCATCGACCTTGCAATGTCCTTTGACCATGTCTTCATCGACGCGGCCGGCAAACGCAACGAGGGGCGCGAGAAGGCCGACTGGCCGGGCTACTTCAAGTGGGTGCCGGACTATCGGATCGACGTCGACCAGTGGCTGGAGGACGGCGAAACGGTCGCCGCCTTCGGCAAGGCCTCGGGCACCTTCGTCCGCGACGGTCGCTTGGACCCCGAGAACCGCTGGGAGACCCAGGCAGCGTGGCGGGGCCTGGTCCGCTTCGGCAAGGTCAAGGAGTGGCAGGTCTACTGCGACACCCACGGCATGCAGGAGATCCTCGCTCGCCTCCGCTAGCACCACTGCAGGCAGGCAGCCAAACCGCCTCGCCCGATTACCGCTGTTCGGCTTGAAAGTTCCCGGCTTAATCAGGACTGCTGCCCCATGCGGGCGGGACAGATCCCTCCTTACCGTTCGAGTGATGAGAACACCCGGACATCGAAAGGAGGGACCACGATGAATGGATCAAGTGTCTCGCGAATGGCTGGCATCTGCCTGTTGGGTCTGGCCATGACGATGATCGTTGTGGCGATCACCTTCGGGGCGGCGACGGGCGAGTCGGACATGAGCCGCGCCGAGATCGAGGAATTCCTTGCAGACGCGGAGGACAATGAAGGGCTATTTGCGATCGCCATCGGCGCACAGACTGCAGGCGCTATGTTCATCCTCGCAGTGGCCTCAGCCCTGCACCTATTACTGAGCGAACGTAACCGCTTCGCCGCTTCATTTGCGCGGGCGGCTTTGTTGACCGCTGTCGCCGCCACAATCGTCAACGCCGGCGCTAATTTCACCCTGGCAACGCTCGCTAATGACCTGGCGGACGGCGGCGCAGGCGGAGCCGGGCGGAGCGAAGTGCTGGAGATAGCCCGTGCGGTCGGCGCGCTCGACACGTTCGCGTGGCTGGCGTCCATAGCCCTCACTGGGATTGGTGTAGCCGCCTTTGGCGTTGTGTTGCTTGGTCGGCCTTCCGAGGCGCAAGCGCTTACGCCACCGCGTTGGCTTGGCTGGCTTGCCCTCGCAGGCGGCGCGCTGAGCGCAGCGGCCCTGCTCGTCCTGCTGGACGAGGCCTTCTTTGGCCTTTCGTCACTCGGCCAGCTCCTCGTGCTCGTTTGGTCGCTGCTGCTCGGAGGCTGGCTGGTCATGAAGGCCGGCCATGAGCCGCAGAAGCAGGCTGCATTCGAGCCGGCAGTTGGCTGAAGCGGGAAGGAGAGAACTGATGTCAAGGCTATTGCTGGTAGGGGCCGCCCTCGCCGGCGCGTTGGCGCTGGCCTGCGGCGACGATGACGACGGCGGAAACGACGAGGAATACTTTCAGGGCCTGGACGCCGTTATCGTCCGCGCCGATGAGCGATTCGAGGAAGAAACGTTCGAGGACATCAGCAGTGCACGCGAGGGTTTGGAGAACGTGGCCCAGGTGTTCGAGGACGCAGCGGCAGAGTTCGATGATCTGGAGCCGCCTGATGACCTCGAGGGCCTGCATGAGGAACTGGTCGAGAGCACCGAGAACCAGGCCGCCAGCATTGACGAGGTGGCAGCCGAGACAGCGGAGGATCTGTCGCCGGAGGAGCTTGGCCCGCTGTTCGAAGAGGAGCCGTTGGCCAGCCTCACAGCCGACGCAGCCGACAGCCCCAACTGCCGGCTCAAGGCCGTCGCGGACGAGCGCGGCATCGAAGTGGGCGACATCGGCTGCGATCTCGATGGTGAGGAGGGCGAGGATGAGGGAGACGAGACGGCCGACGACGGTGATGAGGAAGCTTAGCCTGCCCGGGGCCAGGTCGCCGTAATATGGTCACGCGCCTCTGGTCGGGGTTCAGAAACCGATGGCTTCAGTGATAACAGGCAGGGCGGCGGGAGACACGACTTCCGGCCGCCTTGCAATCCTCCACCTGCCGCGCGGGCGAGCCGCGGGACGCCTGGCCTGGTTCCTCTGCCTGCTCTGCTTGCTCGCCGTCGGTGGCGGAGTCGCCCTATTCATCCTCGGGGGTGACACAGCCCTCCAGGATTCACCCTTCGTCCTGGCACTTCTCAGCTTCCCACTGGCGGGCGCCTGGATCCTGTCTCGCCGTCCCGACAACCCGATCGGCTGGATCTTCATCGCCATTGGCCTGGCGTGGGCGCCGGTCATGCTGGTCGCCGGCTATGCCGAGCTGGCCGACTCGGAGCCGGGGTTGCCGGCCTACAGTCTCGCGGCCTGGGTCTCGAACTGGGCCTGGATCCCGGGTGTCTATCTACTCTTTTTCTTTCTTCCCGTGAGCTTTCCCGACGGGAGCTTACCATCGGTCCGCTGGCGGGCGGCTGTCTGGATTGTTGCCTGCGCCATGGCTGCCAACTTCCTTAACCTTGCATTCGCGCCCGGCCCGCTGCAGGACTTCGACTCCGTCGAGAACCCAATGGGTATCGACGGATTAATCGGAGATGTAATGACGGCTCTCGAGATCGGGATCCTCTTCGTGCCGCTGGCCGCTCTTCTCGGCTTTGCATCGCTGTTAGTGCGTTATCGAGGTGCCGAAGGCGATCAGCGGCAACAACTTAAGTGGGTGCTCAGTGCCGTCGCCCTGGGCGTTGTCTTCTTCGCGATCGACATGATGTTGCACTACGGGGTGGATGCCGGTGGTGAGGTGTGGCTCCTGGGCCAGCTCAGCTTTGCGCTGTTGCCGGCGGCCACGACGATCGCGGTGCTCAAGTATCGCCTGTATGACATCGACCTCATCCTTAACCGGGCGCTGGTCTATGGCACCCTGACAGCGGTTATAGTCGCTATCTACGTCCTCGTAGTTGGTTACCTCGGCGCGCTGTTTAACATTGGCAACAACCTCGCTGTCTCGCTGGTCGCGGCAGGGGTCGTCGCTGTTGTCTTTCAACCCCTCCGCGACTGGTTGCAACGCGCCGCCAACCGTCTGCTCTATGGCGAACGGGACGAACCCGACAAGGTAATCTCGCGCCTGGGACACAGACTCGAGGCCAGCCTTGCGCCAGACGCCGTGTTGCCAGCAGTTGCCGAGACTGTCGGGCATGCGCTGAAGCTGCCTCGTGTCGAGGTTGCCCTGCGAGAGGGCACCGAGCTAGTCGTTGAAGCGGATTACGAGTCGCCCCAAACAAGGACATCCATGGGAGAGGCCGTTTCGTTTGCTCTCGTCTATCAGAACGAGGAGGTTGGAGTTCTGTCCGCGTGGCCGCGGGCGCCGGGTGAAGGCTTCAGCGCCGGCGATCGGCAGCTTCTGGAGGAATTGGCTCGTCACGCTGGCGTAGCGGCACACGCTTTGCGCCTGACGCGTGACCTTCAGCGCTCGCGCGAACGGTTGGTGGCAGCGCGCGAAGAAGAGCGACGGCGCCTCCGACGCGACCTGCACGATGGCCTCGGTCCGGCCCTGGCTGCGCTCGGCCTCAGGGTGGAGGCGGTGCGTGGGCTCATCAAGTCCGCACCCCAACAGGCTGAAACGCAGCTGATCGCCGTCAAGGATCAGGTGCAGTCCGCGATAAGCGACATCCGCCGGCTGGTTTACGGCCTGCGCCCACCAGCGCTCGACGAGCTGGGGCTGTCAGGCGCGCTCGAGCAACAGGCTGCTGCATTGACCGCTGACGACGGGAGCGGACCTCGGTTCATGATCAAGTGCGCTCCGTTGCCTCCCTTGCCGGCGGCTGTCGAGGTCGCCGCCTACCGCATCGCCGTAGAGGCGATGACCAACGCGCAGCGCCACTCGTCTGGTCGCCTGTGCACGGTCCGACTGGACGCCCCGGGCGACCTGCAAATCGACGTCGAGGATGACGGCGAGGGTATGGATTCTGCGGGCTGGGGAGTGGGCCTCAGTTCGATGCGTGAGAGGGCAGCCGAGCTGGGAGGCAGCCTTTCGGTCAGCGAACCGCCGGATGGTGGGACACTGGTGAGCGCACGCCTTCCGTTGGAGCCGGCGTCATGAGCAGCCAGCCTATCCGCCTCATGGTCGTCGACGACCACACCCTCTTTCGGCAGGGGCTGTCAGCCGTGCTCGGCGCCGCCGACGACATCGAGGTCGTCGGCGAGGCCAGCAACGGCGAAGAGGCGGTCGCACGCGCTGCCGAGCTTATGCCCTCGCTAATCCTGATGGACATTCAGATGCCCGAGCTCAACGGGATCGAGGCCACGCGCCGGATTGCAGCCAGTGACCCTGAAGTCGGTGTGATCGTGCTGACTATGTTCGAGGACGACGATTCAGTATTCGCAGCGATGAGAGCTGGCGCGCGGGGTTACATCCTTAAAGGCGCCGACCAGGCCGAGCTGCTGCGAGCCGTCCGCGCTGTGGCGGCTGGCGAGGCCCTGTTCGGGCCGAGTGTCGCCAGGCGTCTCATCACCTTCTTCGCCTCGGGAGAAAGGGACCGCGTTCGTCCGTTCCCCGAACTAACGGATCGGGAACGGGAGGTCCTGGCCCTGGTGGCCAGCGGCTCCAGCAATAGCGATATCGCCCGCAAACTCGTCGTCAGCCAGAAGACTGTACGCAACCACATCTCGAACATCTTCAACAAGCTGGCCGTGGCTGACCGCTCTCAGGCCATCGTGCGAGCGAGGCAGGCGGGCCTCGCAGGCGAATCCCCCACTGCCATCTAGTTGCGGCGCGTTGCCCATATAGGCAGAAATTGCGCGGGGAACACCCCTGCTAGCATCCGATCCGAATGGACCCCTCCTTAATTCGCAACTTCTGCATCATTGCCCACATCGACCACGGCAAGTCCACCCTCGCTGACCGCCTGCTCGAGTTCACGCACTCGATCGACGAACGGCAGATGATGGCCCAGATCCTCGACACCATGGATCTCGAGCGCGAGAAGGGCATCACGATCAAGATGCAGGCCGTGCGCATGATGCACGTCGAGGGCGGTCAGGACTACGAGCTCAACCTGATAGACACCCCCGGGCACGTCGACTTCGCCTACGAAGTCTCGCGCTCGCTGGCGGCCTGCGAGGGCGCGCTTCTGGTCGTCGATGCTTCTCAGGGCATCCAGGCGCAGACGCTGGCCAACGTCTACATGGCCATGGAGCACGACCTGACGCTCGTCCCCGTGATCAACAAGATCGACCTGCCCAACGCCGAACCGGAGCGCGTCGCCCAGGAGCTCTCCGACGTCATCGGCTTCAGCCTCGACGAGATGATCTATACCTCGGCAAAGGAGGGGCTGAATACCGACCAGGTTCTGCGCGCAGTCGTCGAGCGCGTTCCGCCTCCGAAGGGCGACGAGAGCAAGCCCTTGCGGGCGCTCGTCTTCGACTCCAAGTACGACGTCTACAAGGGTGTAATTGCCCATGTACGCGTCATGGAGGGCAAGCTTTCCGGTCGTGGCATCGTGCGTTTAATGCACAACGGCATGGACCTCGAGCCCCTAGAGCTCGGCGTGTTCAGACCCTGGCTGCAGGCCGTCCAGAGCCTGGGTCCCGGCGAGGTTGGCTACGTGGCGACCGGACTCAAGGACGTCCGCGACTCGCGAGTCGGTGACACGATTACCGACGCTCGCCATCCAGCCGACGCCCCTCTCCCGGGGTACGCGCCGCCGAAGCCCATGGTCTTCGCCGGTCTCTATCCCACGCAGGCCAACGACTACGAGGAGCTGCGCGAAGCGCTGCAGAAGCTCAACCTCAACGACGCCTCGCTGGTCTATCAACCGGAAAACAGCGGCGCGCTGGGACCCGGCTTCCGCTGCGGCTTTCTCGGCCTCCTGCATATGGAGATCATCCAGGAGCGCCTCGAGCGCGAGTTCGATATCGAGCTATTGGCTACAGCGCCCAGCGTCGAATACGAAGTGACGACGACCGACGGCTCCGAAATCGTCGTCGACAACCCGGACGACCTGCCAGAGCCGCAGAAGATCGGCCAGGTCCGCGAGCCCTGGATGAACATCTCGGTCGTCGTGCCGGACCGCTACATCGGCACCGTGATGGAGCTGGTCATTGGCCGGCGCGGTGAGTACCGCAAGACCGAGTACATGCTCCACTCGCAGGACAGCAGCGGCTCGTCGCGCGTCGTGCTGGATTACCAGATGCCGCTGTCCGAGATGCTGGGTGACTTCTACGACAAGCTGAAATCGACGACCCAGGGCTACGCCTCGCTTGTCTACAGCTTCTCGCACTATCAGCCGGCGAGGCTGGTCAAGCTCGAAATTCT
>DASTBR010000116.1:0-8129 GCA_035711945.1 Dehalococcoidia bacterium | reverse complement strand
CTGCAGGAGTTCTGGGGTCTGAACGACGACATCAAGAGCATTGCCGATCGGTTTGCCGGAGAGGGTTTCGTCGCACTCGCGCCAGATATGTATCACGGGCAGGTCGCTACTGAGCCGGATGACGCAAGGAAGCTGGCGATGGAGCTGCAGCTGGACGTTGCAGCCAGGGATCTCAAGGGCGCCGTGGGCTTCCTGCGTGGCCACGATTCTGTTACGCCTGGCAAAGTCGGCAGCGTCGGCTTCTGCATGGGTGGAAGCCTATCGCTCTACTTGGCCTCCATCGAAAACACCGACGCGGCTGTAACGTACTACGGCGCGCCACGCTACCCCGAGTTCAAGCCGCTTGATATCCAGGCGCCGGTGCTGGCTCACTTTGCTGAGCTTGATCCAGACACGACCGAACGGGGTAAGAAGTTCGTCGAGGAGATGAAGGGCGCGGGCAAAGCCGTCGAGATGCACGTCTACGAGGGCGCCCACCATAGCTTCTTCAATCAGACCCGCCCTGAAATGCACCACCCTCAGGCTGCCGAGCTCTCCTGGCAACGAACCCTTCAGTTCTTCCGCGAGCACCTTACCTAGGAGGTTGACATGGCCAGGCTATCCAGCAGCGAGATTAAGTCGGCCTTATCGGACCTGCAGGGCTGGGAGGGCGATGAGTCGGGGATCAAGCGGTCCTACAAGTTCAAGGACTTCGTCGAGTCCATGGGGTTCGTCAACAGGGTCTCACTGCTGGCGGAGAAGGCAGACCACCATCCGGATATCGAGATCAGCTACAACCGCGTGGCGCTGACGCTGGTTACTCACAGTGAGGGCGGCGTGACTTCAAACGATACCGAAATGGCAGCGAAGATCAACGCCCTCGGCTGACCACGCGGCCAAAAGCCTCGCGACTCCTCGGCTGGCTCTACGGTCCGCCCGCTGGCAAAATGGCGGGAGTGAAGCTCCCCGCACTGGGCGCCCTGCTTGCTATCTTCGCCCTGGGCCTGGTCTCTTGCGACGACGACGATCCCGAGGGTGGACTGTTTAGCCCCGCGACAAGCACCGAAGTCCCGTCCACAGCAACGGCCACGGCCAGTCCATCGGCAACCCCAACGCCCGAGCCATTCCAGAATGTCTGCAGCACCAATCCGTCGCCGGTCGATCCCGAGGACGCGTCGATCGTGGTCGACAGCCCTGTAGAGGATCTCGTGGAACCGTTGAGCAGTCCCTTCGAGGTTCGCGGCCAGGCGCGCGTATTCGAGGCGACCGTCAGCCTAGCCCTCTTCAATAGCGCCGGCGGTATCCTCAGCGAAACGTTCACCACGGCGGAGATTGGCGCCCCCGAGTTCGGCGACTTCGCAGCGCTGCTTGCCTACACCGGCGTGGATGAGGTATCGCCAGCCTGCCTCTGGGTGTTCGAGAGCTCGGCCGAGGATGGACAGCCGATCAACGTTGTTCAGGTCCCGGTCGTGCTCGACCCGGCGCCTGCCTTCGTTCAGTTCGAGGGTGGGGGCTGGTGTCCCGAGAATCCTGACCCGGCAACCGCCGAGACGTTCGAAGTCGACCAGCCTCTGCCGGGCGACTCGCTTGTCGGTTCCCTGCGCGCCCAGGGCAGGGCAGCCGTGTTCGAAGCTTCCTTCCTGGTCCGCATCTATGACCTCGAAGGGAACGTTGTGATGGAGCAGCCCGCGACGACTGCAGAAGGCGGGGTGCTATCGGCCTTCGATGTGGGAGTCCCCTTCACAGTGCCATTCACGCAGCCGGGCTGTGTCTGGCTCTTCGAAGCGAGCCCCGAAGACGGTTCCGACTCCAACATCTACGCCGTCCCAGTCCACCTCGCCAATTAGCCGATAACTACTCCGGCAAGCTGCGCACGAGGACTTATCATCGTGAGCGTGCCACGGTACGGCGTACTCCTCGGCGTCGCTCATCCGTGTTCGAGCTGAGCGCCGCTTGAGTATGAGGAGAAACCGCTGACTGCCCGTCGAACTCGTGATCGGCCCTCACCGGTTGAGGGATCTGATTCAGCCGAGCTGAGAGAGTCCCGGCTGCGTTTCCTTTCGGACTCAGCCCAGATTCTGAACTCGTCGCTAAACTACCGCGAGACACTCCAGGAGTTGGCCCGCCTTTGCGTCCCCGCAATTGCCGACTACTGCCTCGTTGCGGATGTTGCGGCTGATGGCGAGGTCGAGGTGGCGACCGCGCACGCCGATCCCCGACGCGAACGTCTTCTGCAAGAGCTGACGCGGCAGCCGCTCGCTGATGGCCAGAGCCTTGCCGTGGCCGCCCTGACCAGCGGCAAACCACAGGCGCTCTTCGACATCAGCGACTCCGACCTGCGCGCCGCCGCGCGCGACAGGAACCAGCTCAAAGTGCTGCGTGCCCTCGGCCCTCGCTCATCGATCTTCCTGCCGCTGGTCGGTCGCGAGCGCATCCTGGGCGTTGTCGGACTGGCGTACGCAGAGTCTGGCCGCCGCTACACGCCCGAGGACATTCAGTTCGGAATCGAGTTCGCCCAGCGAGCGGCGCTTGCTGTCGAAAACGCCTACCTCTACAGCGCAACCAAGCTTGCTGAGGGCGCAACCCGCCGGCAGGCCAGCCACTTTCAGCTACTGTCGGAGGCTTCCAACGCTCTCGTGAATGCGGGGCTCGATCTGAAGGGCGTCCTCGACACGGTTGCCCGTCGAGTTGCCGAGTTGATCGGCGACGTCTTTGTGATAGGCCTTCTCACCGACGACAAGCAGTTTCTCGAGGCGATCTCGGTGGCCCATCCGCGCGCACGCCAACGGGCTCTCCTGAGGCGACTGCAGCGTATTCCCAGACCGGCCCAGGAAGGGCTGAGCGGCGTGGTCCTCGAGCGCAACGAGCCGCTGCTCATCGAGCGCACGTCGCGAGAGGAAATGCTACCGCGCACGGCCGGGCGCTATCGCGCCTACATCGAGCGCTACGGAGTGAGCAGTGTCTTGGCCGTGCCTCTGCGGACCGCGGAAGGGCCAATCGGTGTTCTGTTCCTGGGTCGCGACGAGGGTGGCGAGCCATACAACCTGGACGACCAGGCATTGCTTGTTGAGCTGGCCGCCCGAACTGCACAAGCCATCGAGAATGCCCGACTCTATCAGGCCGAGCAAAACGCGCGTCGTAGCGCCGAGCATGCGGCTCAACGCACCGAACGGCTCCAGCGACTAACTGCGATGCTGGCAAGTGCCCAGGACCTGGATGAGGTTGCCCGCATCGCCGTTCGCGAGAATCTCGACGCTCTCGGCGCTCAAAAGGCTGCGGTCGCCCTTCTCGACGAGTCGGGGGACACCGTGTCCATTGTCAGCTCGGTCGGCTATTCGCGAACGCTGATCAAGAAGTGGCAACGCCTCGAGCTCTCAGCCAGCAGCCCAATGACCGATGCGATCAGGAACCTAACCCCGGTCGCTCTTGCTTCGGCCAAGGACGTTTCAAAGGCCTACCCGCACATCGGACCCGAGAAACGAACCAGGAACGAAGGATTCCTTGCCATCCCGTTGATCAACGAGGGCAGAGCCACGGGCGTCCTGGGTCTCAGCTTTGCCGAGCGGCGGAACTTCGATCAGAAGGACCGCGACTATGTAATGGCCATCGGTGGGCAGTGTGCTCAGGCCTTTGAACGTGTCCGTCTCTACCAGGCGCAGCAGGCCGCAAGACGCGCAGTGGAGCACGCATTCAGGCGCAACGAGGCGTTGCAGTCCGTCACGTCCGCCCTGGCTAATCTCGTTTCACCTGCTGACGTCGCCGAAGTTGCCGTACGCGAGGGCAGGGCCGCCCTTGACGCCGACGCAGCCTGGCTGGCCGTCATTGACGCGGAAAAGCAGGCTCTCAGAGTCGTTGGGCGAGCTGGCTACGACGAGGACAAGGTGCAGCGCTGGGACACTGTTCCCCTGTCGTCCGCCACGCCCGTTACAGACGCCGCGAGGACTGGAAGGCCTTTCTGGTACTCACACTTCTCCGAGGTCTACGCCCGCTATCCAACGCTGCGCAATCAGATGGACGAGACCTACGAAGCGCTTGCGGGGATACCACTCGTCGGCACGTCAGGATGCCTCGGGGTCCTTTGTTTGAGCTTCCGCGATCGCCGCGAGTTTAGCCCGCCGGACCGAGCGTTTATTTCGTCTCTCGCCCAGCAATGTGCCCAGGCCTTCGAACGAACCCAACTACACGAGGAAACCCAAAGATACAATCAGAGGCTTCAAGCATTTGCTGAGGCGACGGCCGAGTTCGCTGAGGCCGCGCTAGACGTCGAGCGAGTTGCTGACACCGTGGCGAAGCGGATCGGGGAGCTGATCGGCGATTCCTGCGTCGTTCGGCTGCTCGAAGCCGACGCCAGCTCGTATCGCCAGGCTGCCGTTTACCATCCCGACCCCAAACGCAGAGCGGCGTTGCTCTCCCTTGAGAGTCGGAACCAGCCTGCCGACGAAGGGATCAGTCGGCGCATCGCAGAAACTGGTCGGCCCGTCTTGATGGCGGAAATAGGAGCCGAAGAGCTTTCGGCGATGGCCGAACCCTACCGCAGTTTCTTCAGGAAGCACCCCATCTACAGCCTGCTGGCTGCCCCGCTGCATTCCCGCGGGCGACTGATCGGAACGGTCGGTGTGTCGCGCATGTCCCGGGGCCGTCCGTACGGGCTCGACGACCAGCGCTTCCTCGTCGAGCTCGCCGATCGCGCGGCGCTGGCCATCGACAATGCCCAGCTCTTCGAACGGTCTGAGCAGGCGCTAATCGCCAGGAACCGCTTCCTCTCAATGGCATCCCATGAACTGAAGACGCCAATCACCTCAATCAAGGGTTATACCCAGTTGCTGCTCAGACGCGCCCTGAAAGCCCGCGATGAAGACTCTGCCGACGTCCTCGATGTGGTCGACAGCGAAGCGGACAGAATGACGCGACTGATCAATGAACTCCTGGACATCTCGCGGATCGAGCGAGGAAAGCTGGAGTTTCGCTTCGAACCTGTCGACCTCGCTCAGACGCTGCGTGAGAGCCTGTCGAACGTAGCCATGACGGCACGAGACTTCTCTTTCAATCTTCAGGAGGAAGCCACTGGCGTGGTTATCCGCGGCGATCGAATGCGAATCGAACAGGTCATGACGAATCTGCTAACCAACGCGGTCAAGTATTCGCGCGATCGCCGAGAGGTCGACGTTCGCGTCTACAGCCGGGATGGCCACGCTGGATTCGACGTTACTGACTATGGGATCGGCGTCCCGCTTCAGCAACAGACCGATGTCTTTGAACTCTTCTTTCGCGGCTCGAACCTGGTTGGTGAGAGCCACAGTGGCATGGGCCTCGGACTGTTTATCTGCAACGCGATCGTGCGCGAGCACGGAGGGACGATCGGGCTAGTCTCGCGCGAGGGCGAGGGCAGCACGTTCACTGTCACGCTGCCCCTCGCCGTCAGGCCTGGCCGCGCAAGGTCTCAGCCGCGCAGCATAGCGCGACCCGCCGCCAGCAGGAAGCGAAGCCGCCGATCGCGATAGATTCTTTAGGTGGCCTCCTCACCTAAGGCTGACGCCTACACCCACGGGCACCATCGCTCGGTTGTAGCGCAACACGCACGTCGCACAGCGGAAGAGGCGGCAGCTTTTCTTCTGCCTCACCTTAAACCGGGCATGCGTCTCCTTGATTTTGGTTGTGGTCCTGGCTCGATCACGGTTGGACTCGCGGCAGCTGTCAGCCCCGGGCAAGTTACGGCCATCGACGTCGCGGACGAAGTACTGGAGGAGGGTCGCCGCCTGGCGGCTGAGAGGAGGTTCACCAACGTCTCTTTCGAGGCAGGAACGGTGTACGAGCTGGCCTTCCCCGATGGCACTTTTGACGTGGCCTACGGCCACCAGGTACTCCAGCACCTGAGCCAGCCGCTCGAGGCGCTTAAGGAGCTTCAGCGTGTGCTGAAGCCCGGCGGTCTGGTTGCGGTTCGCGATTCTGATTACTCGACGATGCCGTTCGCCCCTGACGATCCGCGGATCGACCGCTTCTTCGTCATCTACGACGCCGTCGCGCGACGTAACGGCGGCGAGCCGAACGCTGGCCGCTATCTCCGCGGCTGGCTTCTCTCCACCGGCTTCACTGACATCCAGATCTCGACGACCACCTGGACGTATGTGGCCGATGATGAGGTTGCGAACTGGGGCAATTCATGGGCCGACCGTGTTCTGAACTCGAACCTGGGGAAGCACGCCATTGACTATGGCATAGCGTCAGTTGACGAGCTTGAGGAGATCGCGCAGGCCTGGCGCGAGTGGACCGCCAAGCCAGATGCCTTCTTTGCCTTGATTCAAGTTGCCGGTCTAGGCAGCAAAGCTGCTTGACGAAAGGGAGGGCTCCCGAAGGAGCCCTCCTAACACGCCCAGCCAGGGTTGACCGCTAGCGGACGCGGCGTGCCGCCACGTAGGCGCCGGACAGGCTACCGATGACTAGCAGGCTGAGCAGGCCGAGCTGCCAGCCGGCAACGGCGCTGTCCCCAGCCAGCAGACCGGTGTCACCGGTGCCGACCGCAGGTCCATCGCCGTTCTTACCGTCCTCGTCCTCACCGGGGCAGGCCACTGTCGTCGTCACAGTCGCCTGGTTGTTCGACGGGTCCGCGTCCTCATCGACGACGAAGTTCGTCGGGTCGAATGGGAAGTCGCTAATGATGCCCGTTGCCGAACCGGCCACCACTAGGTTCGTCAAGGGCGTGCCGCAAGGGGCGTCCTCGGCGACCGATACGGTAGTAAAGGCGGTTCCGCATTCACCAGCCTGGAGCTGGTCGTGCGTACCCAATACCTGGCTGGAAGTTGCGTCGAAGGCCAGGTCAAAGTCAGCAGAGGCCGAACTCTGGAACTGGGTACCAAGCGGCAGCTGATCGAAGAAGAACACGTTGTTCACCAGCGCCGGCGCCGGCGCAACGTTGCAGACCTCGATCGTGTAAATGATTGTGCCGCCCGCAGCCACAGTGGCGCCGGTAGTGTCGGTGACGGTGGTCGCCGTCTTCGTCACGGAAACGTCGAAGCACTCGAGGAAGATGACAGCCTCAGCGACCTCTTCGTCGCCGCCCATCTCGGCGACAGCGATGTTCTTGATCGTTCCGCACGGCGCCTCGTTGAAGGAGCCGTCGATGTCCATCTCGACCGCAACCGGCAGGCTGCCGTCAGGCAGCGGCGATGGAAAGACGCAGGTTACGTTCTGCCCGTTGACCTGGGCCGGGAAGACGATGGGTATTTCGGCATCGTCGTCGTCGCCAAAACCTGCCGCCGGTGTAGTGCCCTCAATGATGCTGATGCGCCCAACAACTTCACAGGTCGCGAACTCGATGTCGAAGTTGTCGGGAAGCTGGTCATTGATCGCGATGTCGCCGATCAGGACGGGGTCTCCCTCGTCGAAACCCGGCAGGTTGACGACGCAGAAGACGGAATAGGTCACGGTCTCGCCCTGGATGATGTCTCCAGAGCTACCGAAGCGCTGGGCGCCTCCGTCACTAAAGGCCTCTTTCTCGCACTCCAGGTCGCCGACGATCAGTTCACCGGGATCGTCGAGGCCCGCCTGGGTAGGCCCTGCAAACAAGGAGAACGCGGCAACGAGCGCCGCTATCGCGAGCCCACCGGCCAGCGTCCATTTCTGTGTCAGCTTCACGTTTCCGTCCTTTCGCTCCGGGAGCGTCTACAAGTGTGTTGTCCGAACTGTAACCCTGTATCTGTTAACGCGCAGCAGACAGGAAACGTTAACGCCATGGCAATGTTTCTTGCCGAAGTAAAGGGGGGCTCCGGAAGGAGCCCCCCTTCAGTTATTCAGCTAACGCTGAGTCCGATTAGCGGACGCGGCGGGCTGCGACGTAGGCGCCGGAGAGGCTGCCCACGACGAGCAGACTGAGCAGAGCGAGCTGCCAGCCGGCCACGGCCGAGTCCCCAGCCAGCAGACCGGTGTCACCGGTGCCGACCGAAGGACCATCACCATCGTCGTCCTTGCCGTCCTCGTCCTCCTCGGGGCAGACCACAGTGGTCGTGACTGTCGCCTCGTTGTTCGACGGGTCAGCGTCGTCGTCGAGCACGAAGTTGCTCGCGTCGAACGGGAAGTCGCTGATGATCGTCGTCGAGGAGAAGGCCACGGCCAGGTTGGTGAACGGCGTGCCACAGGGCGCGTCGTCGGCAACC
>DASTBR010000115.1:0-10560 GCA_035711945.1 Dehalococcoidia bacterium | reverse complement strand
CCTCAGCGCCCATCCCGGCGCGGAAGACGTCGCTGAAGCGGTCGCTCAGGTCGCGGTAGCGGTTCTCCTTGAGCAGGGGGACCGTGTCAGACTCGATAGGGTCCTTTAGCTCATCCAGCGCCGCGACCAGCTCCGCGTACTCCTCGGCCACTTCGTCCGCAATCGCGTTCTTCTTGTCGGCCAGCGGCAACAGACGGCCGTCGAAGTCGGCATTCTTCTGATCACGCGAAGACTCCAGCAGAATGCGGGCGTTGTCGTGGGCGCGCTCGCGGTCGGCCTCATAGGTCGCGAGCGCCTTCGCCGTCGGATCGCCCAGCTTGTCAGCTGCCTCCGGCTCGATGGCTGCGCCCTTCTTGACGATCGTCTTGCCCTCGAGGACGAAGTCCTTGCGGGCCGTCTTGCCCATCTGCTTCTTGAGGTCGGCCTGCATGTCCGACGCAGCCTTGTTCAGGGCCGTGACCTTCTTGTCGTACTCGGCGTCCGCCTTCTTGAGGTTGGCCTCGTGCTCGGCCTCAGCCTGCCCCAGGCCCTCCTCGCGCTCACGCTCGACCGCGTTGATCTGCTCGTCGAGCTCTGCGACCCGACGCTCCTTCTCAGCGTCGATCTCTTCCTGCAGCGTGACCTGGGCGCGTTCGCGCGCAGCCGCATCGACCGAGCTGACCGCGTACTCGGCGAAGTAGAGGATTCGCTCCAGGTTGCGCGGCGAGATGTCCAGCAGCAGGCCGAGACGGCTTGGCGTCCCCTTAACGAACCAGATGTGCGCCACCGGCGAGGCCAGCTCGATGTGACCCATGCGCTCGCGGCGCACCTTGCTGCGCGCGACCTCGACGCCGCACTTGTCGCAGACGATTCCCTTGTAGCGGACGCGCTTGTACTTGCCGCAGTAGCACTCGAAGTCCTTCGTCGGACCGAATATCTTCTCGCAGAAGAGTCCGTCCTTCTCGGGCTTGAGCGTGCGGTAGTTGATCGTCTCCGGCTTGGTCACCTCACCGTACGACCACGACTTGATCTGCTCTGGTGAAGCGAGCGAAATGCGGACCGCGTTGAAATCGTTAACTTCCATCTTTCCTACCTGCTGTTTTCTGTTCTCTCGTTAGCTGTTGCTTAAAGCGCAATATCCGTCCGTTCGAAGCCGGTCAGGTCGATACCCAGGTCGGTAACGGACTCGCCGGTGTCCTCAGGGAAGCTCACGCGTTCCTCGTCCTCGTTCAGCACCTCGACCGCCAGGCCCAGGCTCTGCAGCTCCTTGACAAGGACCTTGAACGACTCCGGCACGCCGGGCTCCATGATGTCCTCGCCCTTCACGATCGCCTCGTAGGTCTTGACGCGGCCGACGACGTCGTCGCTCTTGACCGTCAGTAGCTCCTGCAGGATGTGCGCCGCGCCGTAAGCCTCGAGCGCCCAGACCTCCATCTCGCCGAAGCGCTGGCCGCCGAACTGGGCCTTACCTCCCAACGGCTGCTGCGTGATCAGCGAGTACGGGCCGGTCGAGCGGGCGTGGATCTTGTCCTCGACCAGGTGGACCAGCTTCATCATGTAGATGTAGCCAACCGTCACCGGCTGGTCGAAAGGCTCGCCCGTGCGGCCGTCGTAGAGGATCTGCTTGCCGAAGATCGGCGGCGCCAGCCGTCGATCGTGGGACACCGTCTGCACTCGCTCGTCCAGCTGCTCGTCGGAGAGCTTGCGTACCTTCGTTTCGCCGGCGCCCTCCAGCCACAACTGCATGCAGGCACGGCGTGCTGCGCCGGAGTTGGAGACGTCCATGACCTCGTCGGGGTCATAGCCGCGCTCGCCGATCCAGGCGCGCAGGGCGGCTTCGTCGATGCGCTCGCCCATGCCGCCCTTACGGCCGTCGGCCGCGTAGTGCAGCGCGTCCGCCTGGATGGCCATCCACGCCCGTGCCAGGTCGTCTTCGATCATGTCGTCGCGCGCGCCGTCGAAGACGGGTGTCAGGGCGCGGAAACCGAGGCTCGCCGCCGCCCATCCGAGATGCGTCTCTAGTACCTGCCCGACGTTCATTCGGCTCGGCACGCCGATCGGGTTGAGGATGATGTCTACCGACGTTCCATCCTCGAGGTACGGCATGTCCTCGACAGGCAGGATGGCCGCGATGACCCCCTTGTTGCCGTGGCGGCCGGCCATCTTGTCGCCCTCCGAGACTTTGCGCCGCTGGGCGATCGAAACGCGCACCATCTTGTTTACGCCGGCCGACAGAGTGTCGTTGTCGTCGCCGCGGTTGAAGACCTTGACCTCGATCACCTTGCCGCGCTCACCGTGGGGGACGCGCAGGCTGGTGTCCTTAACCTCGCGCGCCTTCTCACCGAAGATCGCGCGCAACAGCTTCTCCTCAGCTGTCAGCTCGGTTTCGCCCTTGGGCGTGATCTTGCCGACGAGGATATCGCCGGCCTGGACCTCGGCCCCGACGCGGATGATGCCGTTCTCGTCGAGGTCCTTCAGGCTCTCGTCACCGACGTTCGGGATGTCGCGTGTGATCTCTTCGGGGCCCAGCTTGGTGTCGCGGGCCTCGACCTCGTGCTTTTCGATGTGGATCGAGGTGAACTTGTCGTCCCGCGCCAGGTTGCGCGAGATGATGATCGCGTCCTCGAAGTTGTAGCCCTCCCAGCTCATGAAGGCGACCAGCACGCTCTGGCCGAGCGCCAGCTCGCCGCCTTCCGTCGAAGAGCTGTCGGCGAGGGCATCTCCCCTCTTGAACTTCTCACCCTTCTCGACGATCGGGCGCTGGTTGATGCACGTGCCCTGGTTCGAGCGCATGAACTTCAAAATCGGGTAGGTGACTTCCTGGCCGCTGTTGTAGCGCACCGAGATCTCGGTCGCCGAGACGCCGAGAACCTCGCCGTCGTCCTTGGCCGTGATCACCTGGCCCGAGTCGCGCGCCGCGCGGCCCTCCATGCCGGTGCCGACCAGCGGCACCTCCGGCTTGAGCAGAGGTACGGCCTGGCGCTGCATGTTGGCGCCCATCAGCGCGCGGTTGGCGTCGTCGTGCTCCAGGACCGGGATCAATGACGCCGCCACGCTGACGATCTGCTTAGGCGAGACGTCCATGTAGGCGACGCGGTCGGGCGGCTCGTAGAGGAAGCGCTCAGCGTAGCGCGCCTCGACGCGGTCGCCGAGCAGGTTGCCCCACTCGTCCTGCGGCGCGTTCGACTGGGCGATCACGTACAGGTCCTCGGTGTCAGCCGACAGGTACTCAACCTGGTCGGAGACGAACGACCGGACGTTTATCGTGCCCTTCGAGTTGGCCGTCTCGATCGCCTTTGCGGCGTTTTCTTCGATCCGCTCGCCGGCCTTGGCCAGCGTCTTGCGGCCGCTCATCACGTCCTCGCGCGGGATGCGGTTGACCAGCTGCCGGGTCTTCGCCGGCACCTCGTGCAACACCTTGCGGTAAGGCGTCTCGATGAAGCCGTAGTCGTTGATCCGGCCGTAGGTCGCCAGCGAGCCGATCAGGCCGATGTTCGGGCCTTCCGGTGTCTCAATCGGGCAGACGCGGCCGTAGTGGCTGTAATGCACGTCGCGCACGTCGAAGCCCGCGCGGTCGCGCGAAAGGCCGCCCGGGCCCAGAGCCGAAAGCCGCCGCTTGTGCGTCAGCTCGGCCAGCGGGTTGGTCTGGTCCATAAACTGCGATAGCTGCGAGCCGCCGAAGAATTCCTTGATCGCCGCCACAACCGGGCGGATGTTGATCAACGCACTCGGCGTCGCCTGGTCGGGGTCCGTAATCGTCATACGCTCGCGGATCACGCGCTCCATGCGCAGGAGGCCGATCCGGAACTGGTTCTGGATCAGCTCGCCCACCGCTCGTACCCGGCGGTTGCCCAGGTGGTCGATGTCATCGGTGCCGCCGAGGCCGATCTCCCAGTCCTGGTCGGCGCGGTTGACGCGGATGATCTCCTTGACCAGCGCGATCAGGTCGCCGTGAGTCAGCGTGCGGATTGCGCCGGGGACGTCCATCTTCAGCCGCTTGTTGACCTTGTAGCGGCCGACGCGTCCCAGGTCGTAGCGGCGGGGGTTGAAGAACAGCCCCTGCAGGAGCCCGCGCGCGTTCTCGAGCGTCGGCGGGTCGCCGGGGCGCAGGCGGCGGTAGAACTCCATGATCGCACCCTGCTTGTTCTCAACGGAATCGCGGTCGAGCGTCGCCTGGATGAACGAGTGCTCCGGGTCGTCGACGTCCTCGAACAGCGCAACCATGCGCTCGCGGCTGCCAAGCTCGCCTTCTTCGAGACCTTCCTCTTCGTCGATCGCGCGCAGGAGCGTCGTTACGGGGATCTTGCGCTTGCGGTCGACCTTGACCGAGATCACGCGCTTGTTGCTGGTCTCGAACTCCAGCCATGCCCCGCGGTTGGGGATCAGCTTGGCGTGGCAGAGCTGGCGGCCCGTCGTCGGGTCGGTCTCGTAGGAGAAGTAGGCGCCGGGTGAGCGCACGAGCTGCGAGACAACGACGCGCTCGGCGCCATTGATCACGAACGTCCCTTCCTCGGTCATCAGCGGGAAGTCGCCGAGGTAAATCTCCTGCTCCTTGATCTCGCCCGTTTCCTTGATCTCGAGCTCGACGTTGACCTTCAGCGGCGCGGCGTAGGTAGCGTCGCGCTCACGGCACTCGGCCTCGCTGAGCTTGGGGTCTTCGAAGCGGTAGTCCCGGAAGCTGATCTCCATGCGTGCGCCGGTGAAGTCCTGGATCGGGTTGATCTCGTCGAGCAGCTCGCGCAGGCCCTCCTTGACGAACCAGTCATAGGACCTGATCTGGACCTGGATGAGGTTCGGGATGTCGAGCACGTTCGGCAGCCGGCCATACTCGCGGGCTGTCGTGGGCGCGCCGGGGCGGATCGTTACCAGGTCCTGGGTCATCGTCATGGGGGGCTACTCCTACAGACAGAAATACGCCTGGCCCGATGCATCGGGCAGGCAAATGCTATTGACAAAAGGGTGCTAGGGACCGTGGAAGATAAGGGGCCTCTCCAGCCTGCTGAACAACAAGATATGCTACGAGTCGCCTGAACCGCTAGTCAAGGAACATTCTAGCGTAGCGCCCTCCCGACTTTCAATCAACGTCCAACTGGCGTGGCCTGGATTCCTCCAAATCTCTCCACTTAACAGACAGTTAGAGGCAGTTACGAGCAGTTAGCGGAAGTTGGAACGACTTATCTGGCCTTAGATCTCGTCACTTATGTCGAGTTTAGATTCAGTTTCGTCATTTGTTGGCCGAAATCGGGCTTTCTCGACGGCCACGGAGGGTTCGGTTCCACCACCACTCCTGCCAGTGTAGCGAACACATGTTCGCCTTGTCAAGTCCCGTGATGCGACAGTTTCTGACGCGATTTAGCGGGAGGGCGCCACGACTGCGCCCCACTCTTCAGGCCCGACGTCGCGGGCGTGCGTCGAGAAAAGCCAGTGATGTCCGCCCAGATCCCTGGCTCCGTACTGCCGCTCGCCGTACATCGTCTCGTTGATCTCCTCGACGACGTCGGCGCCGGCCTCCCTGGCTCGCGCGTAATGCGCGTCGACGTCCTCGACGAACACTGTCAGCGACTGTGTCGACCCGCCGAGCTCTTCTGGCGTCCCCTCGCCGGCTCGCGACGCCCGCAGCATGACCCAGGCGTCCCCCAGGTGCATCTGCGCGCCGGCCGGCACGCTGGGGTCTCCATACCGGTAGTGCTCCTCGAAGCCGAAGACTCGAGTGAGCCACTCGATCGCCGCCCCCACGTCCTCGTAGACGACGTGAGCCAGCATGGTGTTGGTCGGCACCGATCGGTTGTTGATCATCGTCCGAGGCTACTGCAGCGGCACGGGCGGCTGGAACCACTCGCTGCCGCTGTTCACCTCGACCCTGACCAGCCACTTCACCCAGTCGAAGCCCCGGTGGTCGTGTGCCACCAGACGCAACGGAAAACCGTGGCCGTGCGTCAGCTCTCGATCGCCCACCCGCGTCGCCAGGATGAAGCCACGCGCCTCCTCAAGCGAGAAGCGGCGGCTATAGCCGGTCACGGACACGAGCGAAACGCTGTCCGCCCCGTCCCGCACTCCGGCCTCGTCAAGCAGGTCGGCCAGCGGAAAGCCTTCCCAGATCTGCACCGAGTACCAGCCGCCGGTGCAGTCAATCAGCGCCTTACGGCTCTCGTTGGTCCGCCGTTGGGCCTCGGCGTAGTCCAGCTCGATGGCTCTGGCCACCTGGCCATCGACACGCAGCCGCCAGCTTTTGCCATCGATCCGGTCTGGGTCGTCGCCGAACCAGCTGACCGTCGGGAAGCGCCCGCTCAGCGACCCGGTCTCGTACGAACCGGTGAACCGTCGGGCCGCGCCGGGAAGATCGAGCAGCGCCTTCGTCACCCCGCTGAGCTGCCAGGCCACGACGCCGGCGAGGCTCACTCCCGCCAGCCGCAGGAAGGCGCGCCGGTCGTGGGCGTTCGGGACGCTAAGGATGAACCGCATATAGAAGACGTGCGAAACCAGCAACGCCACCAGGATGTAGGCCAGCACGTGGTGCACCGTCATCAGGCTGTAGCCGAAGAGGACGATGCGGCCGGCGGATGTCCAGATGAACCCCGTGGCCAGAGTCGCTACCAGCAGTCCCGTGAGGACCAGGTAGACCGGCCTCTGCGCGGGCGCGCGCTTCCGCCGCGCCAGCGAGTCGACGATGACCGCGCCCTTCCAGACAAGGAGCGCGACGATCGCCCAGCCGCCTGCGTCGTGGAGCCAGTACAACCAGCGCTGATCGGTATCGCCGTTGACCAACCCGAGCAGGCCCGTGGCAAGCTGCACCGCGAGGAGGATCAGGAGCAGCGTGTTGACCCAGGGATGGCGCATCGGCCGACCAGCGCGCTCAGTCTAGAGGAGTTAGGCCGGGCAGGCTTCGTCGTAGGGCACGATGGTCGACCGGCCGTCCGGCGGCGGGAATGGCTGCCGGAAGGTGAAGGCGAACGGCGTCGGCCCGTGCTTCTCCAGGTGCGCCAAGCGCTCCCTGGCGTCCATCACGCTGGGGATGGTCCCGCTTTCGACCCACCACAGCGCCATGTAGAGGTCCATGCGGTGGAACCACTCGCGGCGCCGGCGCATGAAGGGCGTGTGGGCGCTGCGGTAGACGAAGTCGCCCAGCGTGTCGATCGACTCCCAGACCGACATGTTGACGAGGATCGTCTCGTCTTCGAACGGACGGATCGAGGTCGCGTCGCCATCCTCGGTCTGCAGGCGCCAGACGAAGCCCGGGCTCTCATCGGCGATCTTGTTGACCGGTTCCAGCGCCGCGACGAAGTCCGCCAGCAGCGGCGAGTCAATCGCGTCGCGGATGCGCCCGATGTTGACCTGCGCCAGGTGGAACTGGGACATGGCGCCAGTCTACGAAGCGGCTGTGGCTACCGGAAGCTCCTTCTCGCTTCGCTCGCCGAGCGCGGCCGGGAACGTCTGCAGTCCGCGCAGGATGATGCCCTCGCCCCAGTCCGGCTTCGCGGCCAAGGACCGCAGGTCCGGGTAGCGCGCGAGCAGACCGGCGATTGCCGCGCGACCCTCGGCCCGCGCCAGCGGCGCACCCAGGCAGAAGTGAATCCCATGGCCGAAGGCAACGTGGTGGTTGGGCTCGCGCGCGATGTCGAAGCGGTCGGGGTCCGGGAACTGGGCCGGGTCGCGGTTCGCCGCGGCGATCGTCACCATCACCGGCTGACCCTTGCGAATCGTCTTGCCGTCGAGCTGTCGGTCCTCGAGAGGCGTGCGCACGGTCGACATCACCGGGTACTCGTAGCGCAGCATCTCCTCGATCGCGGACTCCATCAGCTCGGGCTGCTTGCGCAGGCGCTCAAGCTCGTCCGGGTGGTCGAGCAGCGAAAGCAGGCCGTTGCCGATCAGGTTGGTCGTCGTCTCGTTGCCGGCGACAAGCAACAGGATGCAGGTGCCCAGCATCTCGCCCTCGGTCAGGGCGTCGCTCCCTTCGTGGGCGGCGATCAGTCCGCTGATCAGGTCGTCTCGTGGCTCCGCCCGGCGCTGCTGGATGATCTCGCGGAAGTAGTCGACCAGCTCGACCACGGCCTGGTCAGCGATCTTGTTCTTCTCCGGGTCCTCCTGGAGACCAAGAGTCATCACCATCTCGTCCGACCACTTCTTGAAGCGCTCACGGTCCTCCGGCGGCACGCCGAGCATCTCGGCGATCACGATCACCGGCAGCGGATACGCCAGGTGGCGGATGACGTCCATCTCCTCCGCGCCGTCGAGCTCGTCGAGCAGGTCGTCGGCGATCTCCTGGATGCGCGGCTTCATCTTCTCGACCGCGCGCGGTGTGAATGCCTTGTTGACCAGCCCACGCAGACGTGTGTGGTCAGGTGGGTCAACCGTCAGCATCGTCCGTGCCAGCACCTGGTTCTGGATCGAATCGCTGTCCATCTGCTGGGCCATCAGCTCGTTCTCGATCAACGAGCGGTCTGCCGCCCAGCTGCTGTCACGCAGGATACCCTGCACGTCGTCGTAGCGCGTGACGATCCAGCCCCGGAACGCCTCGCTGTAGTGGACGGGGTCCTTCTCGCGCAGCCGCCGGAAGAGCGGATGCGGGTCGTAGCGCAGGTCAGACGACAGCGGGTTGAAGGACACGCCCGTCTTCAACCGCTCCTTGGTCAGGATCAGCGGCAGGCCAAACTTGATCGCTAGCTGTTCGCGGATGCCCATGTGGGAGTTCCTTTCTTCTCAGCCGCAGGCACGGCAGTCCCATCAACAAGTGCTTCGGTCACTTCGACGTACTTCCACACGTCCAGGTCAGGGTCCAGGGCCTTCTGCAGGACGAAGCCCAGGAAGAACGAGAGGCCTACCTGGGCCATCGACTCTGGGTTCAGGCTGTCGGCGATTTCCCCTCGTTGCTGGGCGTGGCGTACCGCCGATGCCATCGCCGCACGGTACTCCTCAAAGCTGGAGCGCATCAGATCGCGGACTTTGTCGTTGCGCAGCGCCTCGGCATAAAGCTCGATGTCCAGGGCGAAGACCTCGGGCGCGTCCGGTTTCTCGAGCTGGCTGTAGGCGTAATAAGCAAGCTCGTGGATCGCCTTGAGCCGGTCATCGCGGTTCACCAGGTTGTCGAGGAAGGGACGGTACGAGCGGCGATGCTCTTCGCCCATCACGCGGATGATCTCTTCCTTGCTGCCGAAGTAGCCGTAGAGCGAGCCCGGGCTGATCTCGGCCTCCCGGCAGATGTCGTCGGTCGTCGTCTGGTGGAAGCCCTTGCGGGCGAAGCAGCGCCGCGCGGCGTCGAGGATCTGCTCCCGGCGGGCAGTAGTGTGCGCTTCGCTGACCTTAGGCATCGGCGCGGCTCACAGGAACTTCGTCGGGTGACGCCCGTCGACGTAGCCCAGGAAAGGAGGATGAATGTTGTAGCCCAGGAGCTCCTGCAGCCGCCGCGGCAGCTGCTTGACGACCTCCCGCGGGACGCCGATGACGTGGTTCTCCTGCGGGCGCAGCCAGCCGACGCAGTACTCGAGAATCACGCCGAGTCGCGCCTTGTCGCTGTTGTTGGCGCCGCCGCCGTGAAAGACGCTGCCGACGAAGAACATCACCGAGCCCGCTGGCATGACCGCGCGGACGACGTTGCTCGACTCATCGGGCTGCTGCTCGACCCACTTATGGCTTCCGGGCACGACGTGCGTTGCGCCGTTCAGCTCGGTGAAGTCGTCGAGCGCCCACATCGTGTTGACGACCAGCTCTTCATGCGGGCGGGCGATTGGATAGATGCCGTCGTCGCGATGAAGGACCTGTGCCTTCTCGCCCGGACAGATCTCGATCCCGGTCGGTGCGCTGAGCTGGTAGCTGCCAAGCACCGAGTCCAGCACTTCCAACAGCAGCGGGTGCGTGGCCGCGTCGTCGAAGGCACGCGTCTTGGTGAAGAAGTTGTAGATGCGCTTGGTAGTGTAGCCCTCGAAGCTGTTGCGGCCCGTCGGCGTGGCTTCGAGGACGGCCGTCAGCTCCTTGCGCTTCTCTGCCGCTTCGGCGGGCGGCAGCAGATGCTCGACGATGGCGAAACCGTCGCGGTCGAGGTCCTCGATGACAGAGGCCGCAGTGCGCGTCGCGGTGGTCGTGGCCATGGTTTCCTCCCGGCTAAAACGAGCGCTCGCTCTTTTATATGATCGGCGGACATCCGCCGTCAAGGCGCTGGGGCTAGAGGGCAGTGGCGATGAGATAGCCGACGAAGAGAAGCAGCCCGGCCGCCGCGTGAAGCTGGATGTTGGTAGCCATCGGCGCCATGAGCTCGTACGGGCTGTTGTAGTACGTGCGGACCCCGTTGTAGACGCGGATTGCGAGGGGGAACGCCAGGAGTGCTATGAGGGTGGTCAATGGCAGGGTCCCCGAGACCCCACCGATGAGGATCACGAGGAAGGCAACCACCACCGCCGCAAGATAGATGCCAGTGATAACGTCGGCTGGCCAGCGCACGGGGAGCGTCCGTTTGCCGGCTGCGGCGTCGCCCTTGCGGTCAGGAATCTCATTGATGTAGAGGACCAACGCGATCAGTATGGCCACCGGTATGGAGGCAACGAGCGCCTCCCAGGACAGCGACTGCGTCTGCACGACATAGGCGCCCAG
>DASTBR010000114.1:0-2822 GCA_035711945.1 Dehalococcoidia bacterium | reverse complement strand
ACGCGCGCTACCGTGAGCTGTTCGGCGAGCCAGTCCAGTTTCCGGACAACGGCTACCCGGGCGATTATGTCAAGGATATTGCGGTGGAGATCAAGCGCGAGCACGGCGATCAGTATCTCACCCAGGACCGAGACGAGGCCGTCACTTTTTTCAGAGAGTACGGCGGCGATGCGTTGCTCCGCGCGATTCGCGCCCAGTTGCGTGATTTCGGTATCGCTTTTGATTCTTTTTTCAGTGAAAAGGCCATGCGCGGGCGCGGCGAGGTCGATCGAGCGATGAGCGAACTGCGCTCCCGCGACCTACTCTATTCGCAGGACCGGGCGGAATGGTATCGGTCGACGCGATTCGGCGATGATAAAGATCGTGCCGTTATCAAGAGCGACGGCGAGCTCACATACTTCGCCAGCGATATCGCGTATCATCGCAACAAGTTCGCGAGAAACTATCACAAGCTGATCAATGTCTGGGGCGCGGACCACCAGGGCCACGTGCGTCGCATGAAGGCGGCTGTTTCAGCGCTCGGCATCGAGCCGGAGCGCCTGGATATCCTGATCTACCAGCTGGTCACGCTGAAGCGCCGCAACGAGACCGTTGGTGGCGGCAGCACGAGCTGGGAGCGCATCCGCCTCTCCAAGCGTGCCGGCGAGATCATCACTGTGCGCGACGTGGTCGACGAGGTCGGCCGCGACGCCTGCCGCTTCTTCTTCCTGGCCCGTTCCAGCGACGCTCAGATGGACTTCGACGTCGACCTCGCCCAGCAGCAGACCGCCGATAACCCGGTCTACTACGTGCAGTACGCCCACGCCCGCATCGCCAGTGTCCTCGAGTTCGCCAAGGAGCGTATTCCAGATTGGTCGGACGCTGACATCAGCCTCCTCGGCCACCCCCAGGAGCTCGAGCTGATCCGCAAGATGCTCCAGTTCCCGGAGATCGTTGAGCTGGTTTGCCGCCAGCTGGCCCCGCACCATTTCCCGCACTACTCGCAGGACCTGGCCACCGCCTTTCACGCTTTCTACACCGAATGCCGCGTCGTCTCCGACGACGTCCCGCTGTCCAAGGCGCGCCTGCGGCTCTGCGAGGCGGCGAAGCTCGTCCTGGCCCGATCGCTGACCCTCATGGGCGTTTCCGCCCCGGACCAGATGTAGAAAGGCGGTTGTTAATGTGGGGGCGTATTGCATCGGCCCTCACGCTTCGTACTCAACGATCCCGCCTCGCGCTTAACCTCATCCCATGCCTCCAGACCTCCCACTCGCGGCTTCCGGCGCCACTGTCGCCGACGTCATTCGCCGCTGCTGTGAGGAAGCCCGCAGCATCGCCACCGGCTTCGACCGCGCCAGCTTCGAGCTCGCCTTCAAGGGCCGTGGCAACGTCGTCACCGCCGCCGACACCGCCGTCGAGCAGGCGTTGATCGACATCCTCCACGATGAGTTCCCAGCCCACGCCATCCTCGCCGAGGAATCCCAAGCCGAGACTCGCAGCGACGGCTGGATGTGGGTCATCGACCCCATCGACGGCACCAAGAACTTCTCCGTCGGAGTCCCGTTCTACTCCTCGACCATTGCCCTCTGCCACGGCGGCGAGCCCGTCGCCGGGGGAACCATCGACCTCCCGCGCGGTGAGTTCTTCTACGCCGAAGCCGGCAAGGGCCTGTCCGTCGACGGCGTCGCAACGCGCGGCTCAGTCGCAACTACGGTCTACGACAGTGTCGTCGGCATGGACCTCGGCTACTCCTCGGAGATGGGGGAGAAACTCCTCGCCGCGGCCCAGAAGATCTACCCCAACTGGCAGGCCCTGCGCATCACCGGCTCCGCAGCCCTCGGCATGGCCCAGTGTGCCGCTGGCCGTTACGACATCTTCCTCCACTGCTACGTGTTCCCATGGGACATTGCCGCCGGCCTGCTGCTCGTCCGTGAAGGAGGCGGCAAAGTGATCCGCTTTGACCGCAGCGACGCCACCATCGAGGACACCACGATCATCTGCGGCAGCGCGCCGGTTATCGACGACTTCCTCAACAAGACCGGCCTGGCTTGAGCGAATCTAGAGAGGCCGCCCTCGCCCGGCTGCGACCGTGGGTCGAGCGCGCCCGCACCTTCTCGGGCTGGGACCTGAGCGACGTCGAACCTCGCCTGCTCGAACCGGGCCCGCCGTGGGACTACGAACAGCTCGCACGGAAGGTCCTTCGAGACGCGAGCAGCGTGCTCGACATCGGTACGGGCGGCGGCGAGGTCCTTTCGGGCCTGGTGACGGCGCGAGCTCGTTTCGTCGCCACGGAGCAATGGGATGTCAACGCCCCGGTGGCTGCCCACAGACTATGTCCGCTCGGAGTCGAAGTCATCCACGCTCAGAGTCTGCGGCTGCCGTTTGGCGAGGAGTCGTTCGACATCATCCTCAGCCGCCACGAAGAGATGGATTGTGCACAGGTGGCGGCGATGCTGAAACCGGGAGGGACCGTGCTGACCCAGCAGGTCGGCAGCGACCTCTGGATCGAGGTTTGCGACTACTTTCCTCGCTGGGTCGTCGTCGAGGGCATCTTCGAGAGCTACGTAGAGGCGTTAAGAACAGCAGGGCTCGAAGTCGACGCTCGCCAACATCGCTACAAGGTGGCTTACAGGAGCCTCGGCGAGTTGGTTTACCTCCTCGCCTTGACGCCCTGGCAGCTGCCGGACCTCAACCTAGAACGCGACCTCGACGCACTTCTTTCTCTCGAGGCCGGCCTGGCGACACCGGACGGCCTGGTCGTCACCGAGTCCCGCGACCTAATCGTCGCGCGTAAGCTCTGATCGGCGCTAGACGCGACAGAATCGTATACAAGCGCCGTGGCA
>DASTBR010000113.1:0-3067 GCA_035711945.1 Dehalococcoidia bacterium | reverse complement strand
CGCGCTGAGCTCCGCGGCTACCGAATCCACGATCGCTTGGCGTTCCTCTCGCGGTTCAGGCAACCTGACCAGGGCCCGAGAGTCGATGCTGTAAACGCCCCTGATCTTCTCCGTGAACCACGACCAGATGGGAGATAGTCCGCCAATCACGGAAGCGTAGGCGCCCTCGGGTTCCTGTTTCTGAAGTCCAAGCACCACAGGCACCTTGAAGTCCGCACGTTCGCCCGTTTGCAGACCGGCGGCCTTCATCTTCAGCCGAAAGACGAAGTCCGTCCTGGCGGGCTCCTCGAGCGGTAGCACCGCCCCGGGCGGCAACCAGAGAACGTAGGCGCCGTTTTCGAGCGCGGCCGCCAGCTGCTCCTCCAGCGACTCCTTGTCCCGCAACCAATCGCCGAAGTCCCGTTCGAACAAGGGCGAGACCGCGATATGCAGCTGGCCGTTCGAGGCGCTGGCCGAATAGATGCCCTCGTCCAGTCGTCGCCAGTCGCTGATCCCGCCACCACCACGCTCTTCGCGCCATGCGGCGAAGAGCCGCAACGCTACGTCGTCGACGTCCACCTACAAGCCGCGAAGCTCGGCTGTCGCTTGTTCCACCAGCTCCGGCTGTTGGACAAGGTCGATCCCGGTCATGGCCAGGGCTTTGGCCACGTCGATCATCGCCTCCTGGGCAGGCGGAGCCGCCGCCTCCGCTGTGAACTCGGGCGTGTGGTTCATCGAGCTCCCACCAATCCCAAACATCGGGTGAATTGAGGGCACGAGCTGGCTGACATTACCCATATCCGTTGATCCGCCGCTGATGTCGCGCGCGCGGTCGACGAATTTCCGCCCCAGCGCTTCGGCGTTCTTTCGGTAGATACCCGCAAGCACCTTGTTGTTGCGCACCGGGTCACAGGAGTCGTCGGCCCAGACATAGGAGAGCTCCGCCCCGCTGGCCAGCGCCCCGGCCTCGAAGCACTTGAGCACGCGCTCCTTCAGCTCCTCCAGGTATCCCGGGTGCAATGCGCGCACGTAGAACCTGCCGGCGGTGTACTCAGGCACGATGTTGGGCGCGGCACCGCCCTCCGTAATGATCCCGTGAATGCGCGCATCGCGACGTATGTGCTGTCGCAGCGCTGCCACTCCCTGGTAGGCCAGCATGAATGCATCCAGGGCGTTCACTCCGGTTTCCGGCGAGGCGCTGGCGTGTGCCGACTTACCGCGATACTCCGCGTCCAGCCGAGCTACCCCGAACATCGTCGGCATGTCGATGTCTACCGCGCTTGGATGCGCCATCAAGGCAACGTCGACGCCTTCCAGGCAGCCCGCGTTGATCATCTTCACCTTGCCGCTCCCGCCCTCTTCAGCGGGCGACCCCAACACGAGGATCCGCACCTGGCTGGGATTGAGCGCCGCCTTTAGACCGATGGCACCCCCCGCGCCGCAGGTTGCGATCAGGTTGTGTCCGCAGGCGTGTCCGATCTGCGGCAGCGCGTCGTACTCGCAGAAGTACGCCAGCGTCAGCGGCCCTTCGCCCCACTCAGCTTTGAAGGCGGTCTCGAGCCCGTAGGCAGGCTTTTCAACACGGAAACCTGCCTCAGCAAGGACGGCAGCGAGCCGTTCAGAGCTCTGGAACTCCTTGAAGCCCAGCTCGTTGTCCTCGTGAATAGCCAGGCTGGTTCGTACAAGGACGTCACGGGCCGTTTCAACCGCCGCCGCCGCCCGGCGCTTCGCGTCGTCAACTTCCGTCAATTCCCATTTCCCTCCTCGCGCACAATCCTGCGCCCGCGACTCCAATAGACTCAAGTCTGTGGACGACCGTCCCACGATAACCATTACCTACTGCACCGGCTGCAACTTCACCGCGCGTGCGACGTGGCTGGCCCAGGAGCTGCTGCACACCTTTCACGACCAGGTGGCGGGCGTCATGATCATCCCCGGCTCTGGAGGCGTGCTAGAGGTTGGCCTGGGCAACACCACTATCTTTTCTCGCAAGGATGCCGGCCGCGACCCACTCATCAAGGAGCTCCGAGACGCCATCTATGAGCTCTTGCCGGCCAGCGTGCCCCGTCCCCACGGACTCTGATGGAGCCTGCCGAAGTCCGTGGACGGATCAGCTCGGTCTTCCCTGAGATCGAGATCGTCACTGTTTCGCCGCTGGGTGCCGGCTGGGACAGTGAAGCCTGGCTGATCAACGACGAGCTTGTCTTCCGTTTCGCGGTTCGCCCCGGCCTCGATGCCCAGGTCCACAAGGAACAGGACCTCCTCACTGAGCTCTCCGGCCATCTGAAGGTGCGCCTGCCCATCCCGCTCTACGTCGCGAGAGATGGCGGCAAGGATGCCTTCGCCTTCAGCGGCCACGAGTACATACCCGGCACGCCACTTAGCGAGTCAACCCTCGGCCGGCCAGACCTCGAGCGGGTCGCTGGTGAAATCGCCGCTTTCCTCAGCACTCTCCACGGTCTATCGGTTGAGGCGATCGAGCCCCTGGTCTCGCCGATCACTCCCGAGGTCGGTCAACCCTGGCTCTACCGCGATCGCTTTCGTATCGACATCTTTCCAATCCTTGATGCCGAGGAGCGAGTCGCCGTCGAGGACCGCTGGGACAAGGTGACGGCTGGGATGGGGCTTCCGCCCAATCTCGTCCCCATTCACTCAGACCTTGGCGAAGACCACATCCTCCTCGACGACGATCGCCGCCTGGCCGGCGTCATCGATTGGGGCGACGCGACAATCGGCGATCCAGCCCTCGACTTCGCCGGCCTCGACACGCTGCTCCGCCGCCTCGTGCTGGCCCGCTACGAGGGTGCCGTCGACGATGGCTTCGTCCAGCGCATCGAGTTCTATCGCTGGCTGGTGCCGTTCCACTGGTTGAACTACGGCCTCTATTGGGGCGGAGGACAGGGGGCTGTTGACCGAGGACTGCGCGACCTGTTGGCCAGCGTAGGCCTTTCTTGAGACGCCTAGAACGCCCTGCTGTCCCACAGCGTCTCGGGTTGATCGTTGACCTTGTTCTCGAACCGCGCCATAACGAAGAGCGCATCAGACAGCCGGTTCAGGTAGGGAAGCACGAACTCACCTACTGCTTCCA
>DASTBR010000112.1:0-3007 GCA_035711945.1 Dehalococcoidia bacterium | reverse complement strand
GCCTCGGCGCCGTGCGTGGTCGACAGCAGGAAGACGCGCGGTCGGTCGTGGTGATCGAGCCCGCCCAGGCGCATGAGTTCGCGCCTGCCAGCCAGGGCAGATACAGAGAAGCCGTTCGCCAGCGCCTTGCCGAAGGTCGAGAGGTCGGGGACGATGTCGTAGAGTGCCTGCGCGCCGCCATTGTGCCAGCGGAAGCCCGTGATCATCTCGTCGAAGATCAGCAGCGCTCCATTGGCATGGCAGAGGCGCTGCAACGCTTGCAGATAGCCCTCGCGCGGATCTTCGGTGCGGGCCGGCTCGAGGATGAGCGCGGCGATCCGTTCGGGGTACTGGTCGAACAGCGCTTTGGCGCTGGCGAGGTCGTTGTATCGGAACGTGACCGTCAGCCGTTGAATCGCCTCCGGAATCCCCGCATTCATCGGTGTCGTGCCGATAAACCAATCGTCGGTGGAGAAAAATGGGTGATCGGCGCAGCAGGCGATCAGATCGCGGCCGGTGTACGCGCGGGCCAGCCGCACGGCCCCGGAGGTCGCGTCGGAGCCATCCTTGCAGAACTTCACCATCTCGGCGCCATCGATCAGGGCCAGGAACTGCTCCGCACATGCCACCTCGATCGGGGACGGGCGCGTGAAGTTGCTGCCCAGGACGAGTTCCCGCTGCACGGCCTGCAGGACCGGCGGATAGGCGTGACCCAGGCCGACGGCCCGGTTTCCCATCCCGTATTCGATATATTCACGGCCATCCGTATCCCACACCCGGCATCCCAAGCCGCGCGAGATGAACCCCGGCGCAAGGACCGGGTATTGATCATCCCCCTTCGCGTAGGTGTGGCATCCGCCCGGGATGAGGCGATGGGCGAGATCCTTCAGGCGAGCCGAATTCTGCATTTGGCAAGGTTGATGGCTGTCGAAGCTCACACCGGACTCCACGCACGTTGCGTTCCTAGGCTCAGGGTCGCCCCCTGAACTCCTCACGAGGTCAGGAGACGCCTTTCCAGGACCGTACGGCGCCTCGCGTCCATATGCCCCGGGCCGACCCTGCCAGACCACTCAGACTGCGGCAATTTCTGGCCGCGCGCTTGTCGGCAAAAAGGGCTAAGCCCCCCTGAAAAAAGGGGTAGCTTCCCCTCAGCGGACCAACCTGCTCCGAAGTAAGTCGCCCTGGCAGCCGTAAGGACGGCGCCTCGAACTGGCTGGCGCAAGCCAGGTCGATCGACGAAGCGGAGCCGCGACGGCATTCATCGCGAGCCTGCGTCGGGTCCTACCTCAACCGTATCCCCGACGAGGGTGGCGGTGGGCACCGATCGAGACTCCTACGTCTCTTGCTCCTCGGTCTTCCCCGATTGAGGCAGAGCCGTGCACCAATTGGGGTCTATCCCGGACGAGTCACGCCATCCAGCATAGCAGCCTGAGAGGGCGAACGTGATCTCCAGAGGTTGCTGGCAACTTACGTTCGGACAAATCGATCCGCCGTGCGCGTAGTCGCAGGACTGCCTGCAGAGAGAGCTCAGCATCTGACAAGTCCACGAGATATGCGCGCATCGATCGGCCCCCAGACGCCGGGCGCCGCGATTTGACGAGCGGGGAGGATTGACGTCCGTACCCTCGGGGTTCGCGACTGCTGCGCCATCCCGAGTCGCGCGGTTTCTGACCTCCTCTATCGTCCGGCAAAGGACGCGCAGCGAAGGATGGAAGACCTGTCATGGCTATGATCAACGTCGTTCTGGTCGGCACGAACACCCTCTTCCGACAGGGTTTGCGTCGCTTGCTCGACCCGTCCCAGTTCTCAATTGCGGGCGAGGCGCGCGACCTTCCGGCCTTGGCCACCCTTCTCGAGGAGGACGGCGCACCAGACCTGGTGGTGGCTGATCTGAACGGCTGCCATGAGAATGACATCGACAGCCTGCGCGGCCTTCGCGCCGCCTACGAGGATATCCGGTTCGTCGTGCTGGCGAACGAGCTTTGCCTGTCGGAGATGGCTCGTTTGTTGAAGGCTGGGGCCGACGGTTACCTCGTCAACGAGCTGTCGGCGGAAGCGTTCTCGCTGTCGCTACTTCTGGTCATGAAGGGAGAGAAGGCGCTGCCGAGCACACTTGCCAGGGTGCTGGCCAACGACTCCAGCAATGCCAGTAACGGCGCATTCATCGACGCCCAAAAGCACCTTACCGAGCGCGAGAAGCAGATCCTCAGATGTCTGCTGAACGCCTACAGCAACAAGCATATCGCCCGCACACTGAATATCTCCGAAGGCACCGTGAAGGTGCACTTGAAGAGCCTGATGAAAAAAATCGCGGCCGGAAATCGGACCCAGGCGGCGTTATGGGCCCGCAATAACGGAATCGAGACCGGGCAGCTCATGGCAGGCTGAGCTCGGTTTCCTGCACGCGATCACAGACCGCAGGTTTTGGCGAAAATGGCCGGAGACATCACTGTCCGAGGCAGCTGGGAGCTCAAGCAGCTCAAGGAGCTCCTTGGGCTGCTCGAGCTGCTCAAGGAGGTGAAGGACCGGGAGATTCGAAAGCCACCCGTGCCGACCATGGCCGATACCGGCGAGGTCGATCTGCGCGGCTTCATCCGCACCGTCTACCGACGCAAGTGGCTGCTGCTTCTGACCATGGGCGCGACCATGAGCGCGACCATGTATTGGATGTCCCAAGCCACCCCGATGTACAGCGCCGATGTCCTGATCGTCATCGAGTCCCGTCCGTCGAGCATCGTCAAGGTCGACGAAGCGGTGCAGGACGACGTCAGCAGCGACATCACCAAGGTCAATACCGAGGTTGCGGTCCTGGAGTCGCGAGGCCTGGCTGCCAGAGTCATTCGCGATCTCGATCTCGACAGCGATCCGGAGTTCGCCCCGCAATCGTTCGACAAACTCTTGAGCACGGCCGGACCATCGGCTTCCGCCGCCGCCGGACAGGCCCCATCCGCGTCGCCCGGCGGTGGGCCGGCCACCGGCAGTGCAGGTGACGCGACATCGACCGCTGGATTCCTGGCGAAGATCGATC
>DASTBR010000111.1:0-5827 GCA_035711945.1 Dehalococcoidia bacterium | reverse complement strand
TCGACGGCGTTGGCGAGCGCGTTCGAAAGCTCGCTTAACACTGTTCCTTCTGCCATAGCTTCCTCCGCTGTGAGGACAGCCTCGCAGGACGCGGCACGCGCCGGATCACCCGATCGGCTAGGGTGACGCCTGCTAGTCCGGCTAGAGCCTGGGCGACGCGATCCGCGTTGGGGTTAGTTGAGGCCCCAGGTCCACTTCCGCGTAGGCGTGAATCGGATCACTTCTCCGTCGGAGCCCTCAATGATCTCGGCCGCGCCATGGAGCTTGATCCCCCGTACCACCCAGGGCTTGACCGACGGTTGGTCGTCGATGACCAGGGCAACCTGGCGATTGCCTCCCTTGATGTTCCTGTACTTCAGTGTTTCCGACAAACGGTGCCCCTGGATGATGAAACGTTCGTCCTGGCGATGAAGTCCGACGGGTACGACGTCGGGCTGGCCACGACTATTTGCAGTGGCGACTCGCGCCAGGAGCTGAGAATCCAAGAAGTCAATCTCTTGTTGACTGAACATTTCAGGCCTTTCTGAGAATCAGATGGCTGTCCCCGAATTCATGCCAGAGGTAGCGCTCGGCGACTGCTTCCTCGTAAGCCCCGCGTATCGTCTCGGGCGAGGCGACGGCGTAGAGCATCGCCAGGTGGCTCGTCGCGGGATCGTGCAACCCTGTGAGCAGTCCATCTACCACGTGGACGCCTCGCTCCGGGTGGATGTAAACGCGTGTAAAGCCGCGCGCCGGCGCAACCTCGGAACCGTTCCAGGCCGACTCCAGCGCCCGCACAACTGTTGTGCCCACAGCCACGACGCGACTTCCGCGCTGCTTCGCCGCATTGATAGCTGCGGCAGTACGCTGGGGAACCGCAAAGGGCTCAGAGTAGAGGACTTGGTCCTCAACGACGTCAGACTCGACCTCGAGGCTCGAAACTCCGGTGTGGAGAACGATCCGCTCAATGCCGATACCGCGACCCGCCAGTGCTTCCAGGTCCTGCTCGCTGAAGGGTCGCGCAGCGGACGGCATCTCCGCGCTGCCCGGAACCCTCGAGAAGATGGTCTGGTAGGCGGCTAGCGGATAGTCGTTGTCGAGGTACCCGTAGCGTATCGGTCGGCCGACCATCGCCATCGCAGGCTCGATCGGCTCCTCGACGGCGAGGAACCAGAGCCTGGGAATGCCCGGGTATTGAGCGACAAGGCGGGCTTCGATGCCAGCAACCAGGAGGCGGTCGCCGGCGTGCAGTGGCAAGGGTCCCGGCCGCGACGGGCTCCAGCGAGGCTCGACCAGCCAGAGCTTGTCTCCGTACTTGGTTGAGAGGTTGACGGTGAGGATCCCGGTCCGCGCCGCCGCCGGCAGGCTGGCCGGCAGTGTGGCGCTCTCGTTGACGACCAGCAGGTCGCCCGGTTCCAGGTAGTCCTTCAGGTCGCCGAAGCGGCCATGTGAGTGCTGGCCCGAAGCGTCCGTGACCATCAACCGGACGTCGCCACGGTCCTGTCCGCGGGCCTCGGGCGGCCGGCGTGCCGCCAACTCGTCGGGCCTCGGGAAGAGGAGCTCGGACCGCTTCACGCTGCCACCGCCCAGCGCTCGGCCTGTGCCTGGAAGCGCTGCCCGCTGATTGCCCTGCGGTCCTGGTTCAGCAACCACGCCCAGAAGGGGAGTGTTACCTCGGGGAGCGGCCTGTCAGATATGTCCTCGCCGGGAAAGGCGTCCTGGTGCATCTGCGTCCGCATGTCACCCGGGTCGACGCTGACGACCGAAACTCCGGATCCACGGAGCTCGTTGGCCATGGTCAGGGACACGAGATCGAGCGCTGCCTTGCTGGCGCCATAGCCACCCCATCCCTCGTACCCGCCGAGCGCTGCGTCGCTGGAAATGTTCACGATCAGGCCTTGTCGCCCGCGCAGGAGCGGCAACGCCTCTTGCGAGAGCGCCACCGGCGCGATCACGTTCACCTCGAACACCTCCGAGAGCTCGCTCGGGGGGTAATCCGCCAGCGTCGGCATGGGCGACGGCCCGAGGAAGGATGCGTTGTTGACCAGCAGGTCCAGGCCGCCGAGGTCACCTGTGGCAGTCACTAGTTCTGTACGGTGGGCAGCCTCGGAGACGTCGCCGCCGATAGCGACGACCGTCGCACCGGAGGCAACCAGCTTCTGCCTCGCGGCGTCTAATGCTTCCAGGTCGCGCCCGTCGATAACCCGCGAGTAATCCTGACCGGCCAGGAAGCTGCTCAGCTCAAGTCCCAATCCGCGCGTTCCGCCGGTCACCAGCGCTACTTTGCTTTCTGCCATCTCAACCTCCACTCCGAGCCTATGGAGGCGCCACGTCGCGGCCGTCGCCGTAGAGATGGAAGTTGGGCGCTGCGCTGGTCCTAGGACTTTGGACCGATGGCTATGCAGGGAGGAGGCGCATCGTCGTCGCCGCGACCTCGGGCGCGACCATCGAAGCGGCATATTGCGACGTCCGGTACTTCTCGAGGTAGGCCGCATCGACGTCCCGGTTGACTGCGCTATCACTCACCGGTTGACCTCGAACCTCCAGCTCGCCGCCGCCATAAATCAACGAACCCCGCGGCTCGTCGCGAAAGGCGCGATACCAGCGTCCACGTTCGCCACGGAACGAGCGGACGTAGACGTCGTCGCCCGCACGCACGATCCAGATCGTCACGCCTGCGCTTGCTCCCGCCGGCCGGATGTCGACCTCCTGCGTCTCGCCGAGCGAGCTCAATGTCGCCGGGTCGAATCGCTCTGCCACGCCTTAAGCCTAGACGGCGGGCGCGCGTATCCATTCAGGGCCGCGGTGTGATACCAATGCCAATAGATGGTCGTCGACGACAACAAGTACCTTCCACGCAGCTTCGCCGCGATGTTCCAGGTGCCCGACGACGCTCGCGTCAGCGATGTACCGTTTACAACGCTCAAGCGGCACGTTCGTGAAAGCCGGATTGCGCTGGTAACGACAGCGGGCATCTGGAACAAGGACACCGCCGACTCCTTCGACTACGAGCGCGAGAAGCGTGAGCCACTCTGGGGCGATCCAACCTACCGCGTCTTCGGCAACGATCTGCGCCAGGAGCAGGTTGGCGCCGGCCACCTTCACCTGAACAACGACGACGTCCTCGCCGACTTCAACATCGCCCTCCCGATCGACCGCCTGAGGGAGCTGGTCACTGCAGGAGAAGCCGGCTCCGCCGCCAATCACCATTACTCGTTCATGGGCTACCAGGGCGGCGGTCCCAGTGGCCCGGATACCACAGAGTGGGAGACTCGCTACGTTCCCGAGGTCGTGGCGCGGATGCGCGACGAGGGTGTCGATGCAGTCGTCGTCACTCCAACCTGACCCGACTGCTGCCGCAACGTGCCCGTGCTGGCACGGACGATCGAAAAGGGTGGTTTGCCCACAGTCACGGTGACGATGATGCCGGCCTACGCGCAGACTGCCGGCACGCCGCGCGTCCTGGGCGTCGAGTTTCCATTCGGTCACCCGATGGGCATGCCCGATGATGCCGAGACGCAGACAGGTGTGCTCCTGGCGGCTCTTCGCCACCTTGAGCAGGCTACCGAGCCTCGTGCGCGCCGCGATCTCGACTACAAGTGGCCGGTCCCGCAGGAGATCGCCTACAAGGCCTGGCAGCCAAGAGAGCCTTCGCCGATCGTGGCCTGGTTCAAAGAGCAGGTGCTGAAACGTCGGGCCGTAGAGGAAGGCAACTAAGATCGTCGCGAATGGCTATCACTCGCCGAAACTCCCTGTTTTCGCGTTTCGCAAAGTCGGCTTCGCACATCACGGGGCAGGCTTACGTATTCATCGGCGCCTTCGCGATCATCGTCGCCTGGGCCTTTACCGGGCCTATCTTCGGCTTCAGCGACACCTGGCAGCTGATCATAAACACCGGCACCACGATCGTCACCTTCCTCATGGTCTTTCTGATTCAGAACACCCAGAACCGCGACACCGCCGCGATCCAGCTCAAGCTTGACGAGCTGATCCGTGCTCAGAAAGGAGCCAATGTGGAGCTTCTCGACATGGAGGAGCTTGACGAGGACGAGCTCGAAACGATCCGCTCGGACTACGAGAAGCTGGCCGAGGATGCTCGCCGCGGCCGCCGTGGCGCGAGCGAACCCAAGGCGCCGCCGAGCGCTACGGGTCGCAGCGACGGTTCGGGCAGCTAGATCTCAAACCCTTCCCCGCGTAGTCGCCGCACGACCTGCAGGCCGAGCTCGCGCGGCAGGCGCAGGCCAAACTCGCCCTCTCGCTCTTCGCGCTTGTCGAGATAGCACGTGATTGCGTCCCGGATGGTCGCAGGACTCTGCTCGACGCCCAGCGGTCCCAGCAGCATCCGATGCATCTTGGCCAGCTCGGCCGACACCAGGTCTTCGTCACCCCGCTGCTGTTTAGCCGCCAGCCAGAGGGTCCAGTCCCAGAAGTGCCGGTCAATAGCCGGCAGCGTGTCTGCGTTGACCTGCCAGGGCCCAGCCTGCTGCCACGGCTGATCAGAGAATATGAGGTCGACCTTCACTGGACCGCGCAACAGGAGAATGTAGTTCGCGCGCTCGGAGTAGGGATCCCAGAACTGGGCGAGCGGCGCCAGCGAAGCCGTCAGCTCCGGCAGATCTTCCTTGAGCGACTCGAAGTCGCTCGTCTCAACCTCGAAGTCCCAATCCGATAGCGACAGCGCCGATTCATTGGCCCGCGAGCCGGTCAATTTGACAGCATCGACCAGTGGGTGGCGGGTAAGGGTCGTCTGAATGAGCTCGTCGAGCCTCTCCATCTACCCTGATGGCATTCGCGGTTCCCAGAGCTCGACGCGATTCCCCTCTGGGTCGGTGAACCAGCCGAATCGACCGAAGTCGAAGTCGTCAACCTTGTCGTCGACTTTCACCCCCGCCTCCCGAAGCTTCGCAAGGACCCGGTCAAGGTCGTCGACGCGGAGATTAAACATGAACGACTGGTCGCCCCCGAAGTAGTCCGTGTCCTCGGGGAACGCCGACCAGATGGTGTTCCCGCCGTCCGGCTGGGGATCATCCGACCACGTGAGCCGCGCATAGTTCTCGCCTTCGCCGACCGCCAGGCCCAGGTGCTCGCGGTACCAGGCGGCGAGTCCAACCGGGTCTTTCGCCTTGAAGAAAACGCCACCTATACCGGTCGCTCGCGCCATCGCTCAGAACGTGTGGAACTCGCGCTGCTCGCCCCAGGCCTCACGTAGCGTCGCGCAGATCTCGCCCAGCGTGACATAGCTCTCGACGCACTCGATCAGCACGGGCATCGTGTTCTCGTTCGAATCGGCGACCTCTGTGAGGCTGGCGCGCGCCTTCGTCACGGCGCCCTCATCGCGCTTCTTCCGCAGAGCCTGGATCCTCTCGACCTGACGCTTGCCGAGCTCAGGATCAATGCGCAGCAAGCCCTCGACCGGCCCATCCTCGGCCTGGTATTCGTTGACGCCGACGATCACCCGGCGCTTCTCCTCGACTTGTCTGACGTAGCGGTACGAGGCCTCTTGAATCTCTGACTGCTGGAAGCCACGCTCGATCGCGGCCAGGGCGCCGCCGAGGGCGTCGATCTTCTCGATGTAGGCGACCGCCTGCTCCTCGGTATCGTCCGTCAGCCGCTCGACGTAGTACGAGCCGGCAAGAGGGTCGACGGTGTCGGTAACACCGGTCTCGTAGCCGATGATCTGCTGCGTGCGCAGCGCGATCTGCACCGCCTCCTCGCTCGGCAGGGCCAGCGCCTCGTCCTTCGAGTTGGTGTGCAGCGACTGCGTCCCGCCGAGCACAGCGGCCAGCGCCTGGATGGCCGTGCGCACGATGTTGTTATCCGGCTGCTGGGCAGTCAGCGTGACGCCGGC
>DASTBR010000110.1:0-2011 GCA_035711945.1 Dehalococcoidia bacterium | reverse complement strand
CTTAGCGATCTTGCTGGTGATCTGACCTGAGTCCGCAAGGTCGGTGAGGGCCGCCAGCTGAGCGGGCTCAATTTGGCTCTCGCCGTAAGGCTTGCCGGCCAGGTCGTGAGCAAAGTCTCCAAGCATCCAGTTGGCGACGGCGTGCGCGCGAGCCGGCGTGTCAGCCGGCTTCCCTGAGCGGACGGCGGCTTCGAAGTAGTCGGCAGTGGCTCTGTTTTCCGTGAGAAGACCGGCCTCGTGGTCAGGCAAACCGTACTCCTGCTCGAACCTCTGGCGGCGGTCGTGAGGAAGCTCGGGCAGCTGCGCGCGTATCGAATCGACGAACTCGGCAGTTAGCTCGAGTGGCGGCAGGTCGGGCTCGGGGAAGTAGCGGTAGTCGTGGGCATATTCCTTGGAGCGCTGGCTGACGGTGCGGTTCTTGTTTTCGTCCCAGCCGCGCGTTTCCTGGACTATCGTCTGCCCCTCGTCGAGTGCCTGCGTTTGGCGTTCCACCTCGTATTCCAACGCGCGAACCACGAAACGGAAGCTGTTGATGTTCTTGAGCTCGACCTTGGCCCCGAACGCATCGCTGCCGGCCGGTCGAAGGCTGATGTTCGCATCGGCGCGGAGGTTGCCCTCCTCCATGTTTCCGGCGCTTACGCCGAGATACTGCAGAGTTTGTCGCAGGGCCATGAAGTAGGCACGAGCCTCCTCGGGGGAGCGCATGTCAGGCTCGGAGACGATCTCCATCAGTGGCACGCCGGAGCGGTTGATATCCAGAAGGCTGTAACTGTCACCGTTGTCCGAGCGATGCAGAAGGCGGGCCGTGTCTTCCTCGAGGTGAACTCGGGTGACTCCCACACGCCGGGTCGCACCCTCCAGGTCGATGTCGAGATAGCCGTCGACGCAGAGCGGCATGTCGTACTGCGAGATCTGATAGCCCTTCATCAGGTCGGGATAGGGATAGTTCTTGCGGTCGAACTTGGCACGGGGCGGAATGGTGCAGTTCAGGGCGAGTCCGGTCATCACCGTGTACTCGACAGCCTTGCGGTTGATCACGGGCAGGACCCCGGGCATGCCCATGCAGATAGGGCAGACGTGGCTGTTTGGAGGCGAGTGAGCGTAGGCCGCACTGCAGGGGCAGAACATCTTGCTCTCGGTTAGGAGCTGGCTATGAACCTCGAGCCCGATGACAGCCTCGTAGCGGGTGGCTGTGGTGGTCATCCTCTGCGGGAAGTATAGCTTCGCCTTTCGCTCGCCAAACTACCTTGAAGGACGGCTACAGGGGCCTGACCTGGAGCAGCGCGATGTTCGTCTCCCAGATGTCGAGCTCGATCAATGGTTCGAATCCGCGCGCGAGCCAGAACTGGCGCGTTTCAGCGTAGGAGTCGTGGCCGGAAGGCTCCTTCTCAGCTGCCGAGGTGATGGCGAGCGCAAGCTTGTACCCGCGATTGGAAAGATCTTCGGCCAGCCTCTCGACTATGAGTGTGCCGATCCCGCCGTTGCGACGTTCCCGTTCGACGGCCATCCAGGTGACCTCGGCGGTGGCGGTTGTTCTCTCAGCCCAGGTTGCGAAGCCCACTACCCGGTCGTTCTCGACTGCGACCCAGCCCGATTGGCTGCGGACGGCTTTAGCGCAATCCTCGAGTCCTGGCTCATAGCTGAACCAGTCCGGAAGGGTACGCATGACAGCGTCGCAGGCCTCTGCGTCGTGCGGCGAAAGCGGTCTAACTGCGATCGACATCAGGTCAGCAGCCGCGGATCGGCGATCGCGGCCTTGTCGTGCACCGACTGGCGGACGTGCTCAAAGACGGAAGCGGCCCAGTCGCCGGTGTCGGCATCTCCCTGCTGAATGCGCGTGGACAGTTCGCTGTTGCGCGCCGCGACCCGCTCACAGAGCTGGCGGAACCTAAGCGGGCGGGCTTCGTCGCCAAGGAGCGCGTTCAAGCCATCCCATTCGCGGCCAAGCGCGTCTTCTTCCATCTGCAGCTCGCGCTGGACAATGCGCAGGCTGTTCACGGAGACGCGCGTT
>DASTBR010000109.1:0-17646 GCA_035711945.1 Dehalococcoidia bacterium | reverse complement strand
CGAAGGTTTGACCATCCGTTGTACCTCGCCATTGTCGGCCTGTAACGCTCCGGCAAGACCACTGTCTTTAACGCCCTGACCGGAGGCCGCGCCGAGACCGGCGGCTACGGCGCCGGCCTGGAGCCTAATCTCGGCGTCGTCAAGGTCCCCGATGAGCGGCTCGACCGGCTGAGCGCCCTGCTCAAGCCGAAGAAGGTCACCTACGCCGAGATCCGCTACATCGACTTCCCGGGCGCCGGCTTCAGCAAGGAGAAAGGCCCAGCTGCGCAGTATCTCGGTGCACTGTCCGGCGCCGATGCCCTCGTCCACGTGGTGCGACTCTTCGCCAACGAGGCCATCCCTCACCCGGATGGCAGCATTGACCCGGCGCGCGACGTCCGCACGCTCGACACCGAGCTGGCCTTCGCCGACCTGGCCGTCATAGAGCGACGCCTCGAGCGTCTCGAAGCTGACATGAGGTCTCGCAAGGCTGGAGAGCGTGAGGCCGGCCTCAAGGAACAGGCGCTGCTCGAGAAGTTCAAGAGCGAGCTAGAGAACGACCGACCGCTACGCGGGCTGGACCTGTCAGCCGACGAGTTGAAATTGGTGTCCGGCTTCGGCTTCCTGACGCTGAAGCCGCTGCTGATCATCCTCAACGTCGGCGACGCCGAAGCCGAGCAGTTGCACGAGATCGAAGGCCGGCTCTCGACCCTCGCCGAGGCGTCACGCACCACCGCCACCGCAATCGCCGGTCGCATCGAGGAAGAGCTCGCACAGATGTCGCCCGACGAAGCAGCCGAGTTCCGCGGCGAGATGGGCTTGCCCGACTCGGCGCTCTCTCGCGTTATCGACGCCTCATATCGGCTTCTCGGCCTCATCTCCTTCCTGACAATCGGCGACCCGGAGGGCCGCGCCTGGACCGTCCCCGAGGGCTCCACAGCCCTCCGCGCCGCGGGAGCCATTCACTCGGACATCGAGCGCGGCTTCATCCGCGCGGAGGTCATCGAGTGGGACAAGCTGCTCGAAGCAGGCTCGACCGCCGAGGCCCGCAAGCGCGGGACCCTGCGCACAGAGGGCAAGACCTACGTCGTCAAGGACGGCGAGGTCCTGAACATCCTCTTCAACGTCTAGACGGCCGCCGCCTCGAGCCTTGAAAGGTCCGGCTTGCGGCTATGCCAGTCGGTGGCAGCCTCGTAAGCCGCCGCCGCCCTCAAGACGAGCCCGTCCGACCACTTGCGGCCACTGAGCATCAGGCCGATCGGCAGCCCCTTGCTGTCGAACCCGCACGGAAGCGAGATCGAAGGCTGACTTGTGAGGTCGAAGATCCACGTGTTCCAGGCCAGGCCCGGCTCGCGCTCAAGCGTCTCGGCGATCGTCGGCGCGGTCTTCGGTGTCGTCGGCGACAGCAAGATGTCAACCTCGTCGGTCAGCGCCCGTTCGAACGCTATCGTCAACCGTTCTCGCGCGCGCTGAGCGCGCAGGTAGTCGACCGCCGGCATCGCCGACGTTAACTCGATCGCCGACAGGATGTTCGGCGAGTAGTCATTGCGGTGCTCGCGCATGAAGGGCTGATGGAACGCGTACGCCTCGCAGCAGCAGATCGATAGCCAGAGACCGGCTATCCCGCTGAGCCGCGGCGCCTGCTGGCCGGCCGGAGGCTCAGCAACGAAGTCCTCAGCCGCGCTCATATCGAGGCGAACCTCGACGAGCTCAGCGCCGAGCTGTTCCAGCTCTGCTGCTGCCTTACGCACCGCTTTCTCGACGTCCGGCTCTGTGTTGTCGAAGAAGTGGTTCATCGGCACGCCGATCCGGACTCCCTTCACGCCATCGTCCAGACCGGCAGTAAAGTTCGCCGGCGGCCGCTCGACCGAATACGGATCCTCGGGGTCGAAGCCCGCCATCGCGTCGAGCATCACGGCGGCATCGCGCACGGTCTTTGTCATCGGCCCGGCGTGGTCCATCGTCCAGCTAAGCGGTACCAGCCCCCGCGTGCTGACCAGCCCGCGTGTCGGCTTGAACCCGACTATTCCGCAAACCGAGGCCGGAATGCGGATCGACCCGCCGGTGTCGCTGCCCGTGGCCCCGAGGCAAAGGTCCGCGGCCACCGCGACACCCGAGCCTCCGCTCGAACCGCCAGCGATCCGATCCGTATCCCAGGGGTTCCGGCAATAGCCGAAGTTCTCGTTCAGCGAGCCCGCGCCGAAGGCGAACTCCTCCATGTTCAGCTTGCCGGTGATGACTGCGCCGGCTTCCCTAAGCCGGGCCACTGCCGGAGCGTCAGCGGCTGCTGGAGCAGAGCCATAGAACTTGGATCCAGCCGTTGTCGGGACACCCTTCAGGTCATAGAGGTCCTTGAGGCCGATCGGGACTCCGTGCAATGGACCGCGATTGCTGCCCGACAGGATCTCCGCTTCGGTGCGACCCGCGTCTTCCAGCGCGGCGTCCGCCGTGACGAGGATATACGCGTTCAGCTGCGGGCTCAGGCGCTCGACGCGCGCCAGTACAGCGCTCGTCAGCTCGACGGGAGACAACTTCTTCGCGGCGATGAGCCTCGCCGCCTCTGTGATCGTCAACGCGGCTAGATCGTCAGACACGACATCCTCCGCGCGGGGTACCAGCGGATGTTAGCTTGAGGGGCCGGACGGCGTAAGACCGCTGGCTAAATACTGTAGGCCGGCACTTCGGGTTCCACCTCGTGCAGACCGCACTCGACTTTGCCCGTGCCCGACCAGCGCCCGGCTCGCGGATCTTCGCCTTCCCGTACGGGCCTCGTACAGAATGTGCAGCCGATGCTGGGGTAGCCCTGGTCGTGGAGCTCGTTGTAGGGAATGTTGTGCTCCATGACGTAGGCCCAGACTTCCTTTTCGCTCAGACGAACGAGTGGGTTGATCTTCACCAACCCTCGCTTGTCCCACTCCACGACCCGGGCGTGAGCCCGCGTCGCCGCCTGGTCGCGGCGAATGCCGGTCATCCAGGCGTCGAGTCCGCTGAGAGCCAACTTGAGCGGCTGCACCTTCCGCAGCTCGCAACAGAGGTCAGGATCCCTCTCCCACAGTTTGTCGCCATAGATCTGCGCCTGGTCTTCGAGTGACAGAGCCGGCCGGTAGCGCACCGGCTTGATGTCGTAACGCTCGATCATCTTGTCGCGGACCATGTAGGTCTGCGCGAACAGCGCCTCAGTGTCGAGGTAAAAGATTCGAGTGCTCTCGGTGCTCGTCACGAACAGGTGGATGAGCATCGACGAGTCGATCTGAAAGCTCGTCGCCAGGCCAAGCCGGTTGCCAAACTCGTTGACAGCCCAGGTCACGATCTCTTGCGGGGTCGCCTCCTCGAGCTCGTTCGCACGCGCCGCCGCCCACTCGGGGTTGTAGCGCTCCTGGTCGGTTACAGAGAGGGCGACGGCCCCGTCGCCGTCTAAGCCGCGCATTCACCCTCCCCGCGGATGACCTGGAAGATCACGTTGGAGTCCCAGTCGAAGTACTGGTCCATGTCCTTGTGGACCGGTCCAACCTCCTCGAAGGACTGGAGGTGTGGCTTGAAGAACTCGGCCCCGACGCGGTCGACGAAGGCCAGGAACTCCTCCCCGGGCTGCCTCTCCGCCTCGTAGACCTCGATGATCTTGCGGACAGCCTCCGGAGTCCGTTTCGAAGGCACCCGGACGCCCACGCGCTGGCCGAAGCGGTCGGCGCCCTGCAGGCCACCGCCGCCGACCATCAAGTCGTAGGCCGGAACCTCGCGTCCCTCCACCTTGAGTGCGGCGCCCTGGAAGCCGATGTTGCCGATGTGATGCTGCCCACAGCCGTTGGGGCAGCCGCTGATCTTGACCGAGACCTTCTCGGAAAGCGCATCGCTGACCTGCCACTCAGAGAGGTAGTCACTCAGCGCGCGGCCCAGGCCCATCGAGGCCGTGACCGCCAGCGCGCAGCTGTCGGCGCCGGGGCAGGAGACAACGTCCTGGATCTTATCCGCGCCGGCCCGCCCGAAGCCGAGCTCATCGAGTTCGGCGTGGAGGCTGGCAAGGTCGGCTTCGTACACCCAGCGCAGCACGAGGTTCTGTGTCTGAGTCGTGCGGGCGTTGCCTCCGGCGTACCGGCGCATTATGCCCGCCAGGCCCCTGAACTGCTCGGGAGTGATGTTGCCCAGCGGGACCGTGATGCTAACTGCCTTGAACCCGGCCTGCTTCTGGTCGACGGTGTTCGTTCGCAGCCAGGTTTCATGACTTGACGGTGGGTTGCGATCAAGCGCTGCGGGCGAGGGGTTGGGGCCATCGGCTTCGATGTCAGCAAGCGTCTCGACATCAATGGGCTGCTGGGCCCACGGCGCGCGCAGCTCTTCCTCGACCAGTTCGCGGAAGGCATCGATCCCAATCTTCTTGACGAGGAACTTGATGCGCGCCTTGTTGCGATTCTTGCGCAGGAAGTTCTCGAGCCCGCCCTCGCGGTCGAACACCCTCAGCACCGCCTCCGCCACGTGGATGTAGCGATCAACCGGCACGAAGTCGTAGAGCACCGGCGCCGCCTGCGCCATCGTCGACGTTCCACCGCCGACAACCATCGTGAAGCCGCGTTCTTCTTCGCCTTGCTTGTTGACTCGAACGCGGCCAATGAAGCCCAAGTCGTGGATTGGCACCCCGACGTGGTCCTGGCCCTCGGCGCAGGCCGAGAACGCCGTCTTGAACTTTCGCGGCAGCCGCTGGCAGATCGGATTGCGGATCATGTGCCGGGCGTAAGCCGCCAGGTACGGCGTGATGTCGAAGGCCTCACCCTGCTCAACCCCCGCCCACGGGCAGCCGGTAACGTTCCGCACTGTGTTGCCACAGGCCTCGCGGGTCGTCAGCCCAACCTCGCCGAGCATCCTCAGAACCTCCATCGCGCCCTCCAACGGCACGAAGTGGAACTGGAAGTTCTGGCGTGTCGAGATGTGACCGCGTCTTAGGCCTGAATAGCGTTCTGCGATCTCGGCGCCGACGTCCATCTGGTCGGCGGTCACTCCGCCGGCTGGTAGCTTGACGCGAATCATCTGCGTGTCGGGTTGGCGCTGTCCATAAACGCCCTGCTGCAGGCGCATGCCGCGGAACTCTGCCGGGTCGATCTCGCCGGCCCGGAACTGCTTCACGCGCCCTTCGAGATTGATCACTTCCTCGATCAGTGGAGGAAGAATCGTTCTCGTGGGGGATTTGGTGGTGGAGTCTAGAAGCGTAGCCATCGAAGCGACTCCTTTCGCCCGTAACACAGATAGTAGAATTTCTTGAGCGACAAAGTCAACAACGTGCTCGAAGCGCTACGCCGGGCTCGAAAGCCGCGCTTGGTCTTAAGGAGTTGCCGTCGGCTCGGCCGTCGCTTCGCCAGCCGGGGCGGCGCCCTCTAGCGGAGTGTTGACGAAGCCCGGCACGTTGGGCGCGGTATCCGCTGGGGTGGTCTCAGTCAGGAAGTGCCAGGCCACTGCCCGCCACTCATAGCCGGTCGTAGCGATGACCTCGGTGACAGGCACTCGGATCGTGACGGTGCTACCTTCGACCGTCACGGTTCCCGTCGCCAAGGGAGCGGGCTCGTTCGGTCCTTCCTTCTTCACGACGACCCAGGTTCCCCCGCTTGGCTCGGCGCCGATCACCAGCGTCGAGTCCTGGTACGCGCCGCGCTCGCCGGCCGTAAATGCCTCCGACTTGAAGGCGAAATCGTACCCGCGGGTAAAGTCTTCAGGCTGTCCGATCTCACCAGCCACCGTCATCGTCAGGACGAGCTCGCTGCCCTCAATCGCAAGGCTGGCCGTCTGGATGTCGATCGCCTGGCTCACATCCTCGGGAATCTCGACGCCCAGCTCGGAGGCCGGAACCAGGGACAGTAGCTCGACAAGATCGCCGGACTCATCCTCGACCTGGTTGCCTTCGACCGATGCCGCCTCCTCGGCCTCTGCCGGGTCCTCGACCTCGACCTCTGTGGGCTCGTCTCCGTCCTCGGTGACGACCTCGTCGCCGTCAGTTGCGTCGTCATCATCGTCATCGCCGCAGGCGGCGCCAACGAAGAGAAGAGTGGATGCGAGGGCGAGCAAAAACAGCAGCTTCTTCATCAAACCTCCAGGAGGTAGCGTCGTTTCCGCGCGTGCGTTGAGGATGGTCGATGCCATTGGTAGAGTCCACATTCGCACGTCGCTGGGAACCCCGCTCCACGATGGCCTTTGCTGCTGTGCGCCCGCGACGTCGGGCGCTCGACTGACTGTCAATGAGCTTTACGGAACGCTCTATTGGCGTCCGCCTGCTGACAGCCTTGACACTCTCAGAGGTCGGGATGAGAATCCGATTGCGCCTGTCTTCACAATCGATTGACGGGCGTCGCGGGACGGCTCGATAATTCGAACGCCTCCGCCGAAAGACTCACGGGCGCGCGCTTTCCCAGCGCCGGGGACAGGTGGTTAATGACGGGGCTGCTGACGTTCCCAGTGAAGGACATACCGGAGGGCTATGAATTAGTTGCCGTAATGGCGACTATTTTTTTCTCCCTCGGCGTTATGCTCGTCTTCGGCCGCCTCTGGGGCGAAAGCGAATGACTTTGCGCTTCGTACGGGAGAATTGAGATGGCCGTTACCGAACGCCCTCGCGGGCAGACCTGGCAAGAAAAGGTCTACGACAAGCTCTTCCACAACTACGTCTGGCGCTCAATCTTCCGCTCGGGCTACCCCAACACTCCTCGCAACCAGATGCTCGTGGTCGCCACGAACGTTTTCCTCCACCTTCACCCCACGCGTATCCACCGCACTCACGTAAAGATCACCCACACCTATTGCCTCGGCGGCCTCACCTTCTTCATGTTCCTCGCCCTGACGGTGACCGGCGTCCTCCTGATGTTCTACTACGTGCCGTCGGTCGACCGCGCTTATGGAGACATCGCCGACCTGGAGACCAACGTGCGCTTCGGACAGCTGATGCGCAATCTCCATCGCTGGACGGCTCACGCCATGATCGTCCTCGTTTTCCTGCACATGATGCGCGTCTTCTATACGGGCGCCTACAAGCCGCCGCGCGAGTTCAACTGGGTAGTCGGCGTCATCCTCCTCGCCTCGACGCTGTTCGTGGCCTTCACCGGCTACCTCCTGCCATGGGACCAGCTGGCCATCTGGGCCATCACCGTGGGCACCGAGATCGGCGGTTCGGCGCCGGTGCTGGGTAGCGACGTGAACTTCGTCCTCCTCGGTGGCTTCGAGATCGGTGAGAACGCCCTGATCCGGTTCTACACGCTGCATGTCCTTGTCATGCCGTTGTTGATGGCCATCTTCATGGCGGTCCACTTCTGGAGGATCCGCCGAGACGGAGGCCTCGCCCGCCCGCTCTAGCGGGAGGCAGAAACGATGGCGGCCACAACCGAGGTCAAAGCACCTGCGCAGGTAAGGCCGCGCCGCGACCGCGAACAAGAGGTCCTGGTCTGGCCCGACCTCGTCTTCATCGAGTTCATTTCAGCCGTCGTCTTCACCATCACCTTCGTCGCCCTGGCGGTGATCTACGACGCTCCGCTGCTCGCCGAAGCCAACGTCAACATCACACCAAACCCGTCGAAGGCGCCGTGGTACTTCCTCGGTCTGCAGGAGCTGCTGCTGCACATGGACAAGGGGCTCGCCGGCGTCATCGTACCGACGATCGCCCTCGTGCTCTTGGCAGCGGTCCCTTACATCGACCGCAGCAACGAAGGCCAGGGCGTTTGGTTCGGCACGAAGAACGCGGTCAAAATCAGCCTCTTCTCGATCAGCTTTGCGGCCATCGTCACGCTGGCCCTGATCATGTTCGACGAAGGAAAGCACGTGCAGGTGGTCGAGAAGCTTGGCGGCGAGTGGCCGAGCGCCCTCGACATGTTCCAGAACCGGCGCGCCATCGACTCTGAGGGGCCGTGGCCCGACTGGATGCGCGAGATCCCCATACCGTTCAATGACATGGATCCCGAAGACCTGCCGGGAGGCGAAGGCGGCTTCGTCGACAAGTTCCTTTATCCCGACGGGCTGAACCTGAACTTCCCCGCGATCCTCGTCGAACAGATCATCCCGGTCGTCTGTATGTTTGGCCTGCCCATCGTTATGGTCTGGATACTCTACGAGATGCGCTGGGTAAGGACGGTGCGTGACGGCACCCTGGCCATCTTCAGCGCCTTTGTCTCGGTCTTCTGGCTGCTGATCATCCTCGGCAGTTTCTTCCGCGGTCCGGGGCAGTTGTTGATCTGGCCCTGGGACCTCCGCGTCGACGAAGGCACCGGTACCTGACCGTGATGCGACAACGATCCTCGGCAGGGCTGCAGGGCGTTTCTATAAGTGGGGTGGTGAAGTGAGCGATCAAGAGCGCCCGGACGACGCCAAGGCTGAGGAGACGTCGGCCGCCGCCGACGAAGTCCCCGTCGAGACCGGCGACATCGAGAAGGTCAAAGAAGACGATCTTCCCACGCCGACCGCCGACCAGTTCCAGGAAGACAAACCCGCCGCCGAGGTTGAGCCCGCCGACAAAGCGGCAACCCAGGCAGCCACCGCAGCCGAGCCCACGGCCGCCCAGGGCGAGGCCTTGAACGCTACTCCCGACGTGCCCACCGACGGAGCCGCAGCTGCACCATCCGTTCCACCGGCAAGCCAGGTCGCCGGCTGGCAGCTCGCCGGTGGCGCCGCCCGCCAGACCGTGGCGGATCGTCGCCGCGCCGAGCGAGTCGCCCTTGCGCCCATCCACGAAGAAGAGGCACGCCGCGCGACGCTCTCACGACGGGCCCTGGTCAGAGCCGGCTTCTGGACGGCGATGGGCATGACCATCGCCGGCGTCGGCTACTGCACGAAGGACCTTCTCTGGCCCCAAAACGTCGAGGGTTTCGGTGGGATCATCGCCGTCCCGGCGGGCCTGGTTCCTGTACAGGGATCTCCCCCCCAATACTTCATCAAGGGCAAGTTCTGGCTGTCCAACATCGAGCCCGGCTACGGAAGCTCGGCGGGCTTTGGCGAGGCCAGCGAGTCCGGCGGCCTAATTGCCCTCTACCAGAAATGTCCTCACCTCGGTTGCCGTGTTCCCTACAACGAGGGCTTCACCTTCGGCGACGTCACCGGTTGGTTCCGCTGCCCCTGCCACGGCTCGACCTACAACCGCGCAGGCATCCGCGTCTTCGGCCCTGCTCCTCGCCCGATGGACACCATGCTTGTTGAGGTCCTGGACGATGGCTCGCTCGAGGTCGATAGCGGCACCATAACTCGCGGCTCCGACGACAACCCCAACCGGGCGGTGCCTTACAGCGCGTGAGGATTTCGACCGACCTCTCCAACCACGGGGTGCTTGATGCCTAACACCAGCCGTCAAATTCAAATTATGGTCGGCGTGGTTTTCATCGCCGTGGTCGTCATGATGGGCTATGCCCTGTGGGAAACCACCCGTGCCGACAACGCTTCAGAGAACTTCCAGGCCAAGCTGGGCGAACGCGGCGCGGAGCTTTTCGCCGTCAACTGCCGCCGCTGCCATGGCCTTGAAGGAATGGGGACGCTTGAGAACCCGGAAGCCTTCCCCGGGGCTCCGCTGAACACCGAGGCCCTGCGGCCGACCGACGAGAACGAGCTCGAGGCATTGCAGGCTCGCCTCTTCTCGACGATCGAGTGCGGCCGTGTCGGCACCCTCATGCCTGCCTGGAGCATCGACCAGAACGGCAACCTCACCGACCAGCAGATCCAGGAGCTGGTTGTCTTCATCACCGAGAACCCTGAGGACGCCTGGGAGCACGCCATCGAGTACGGCCTGGAGCACGACCCTATCGGCGTCAATCCTTCCGTCGACGACACAAGCTTCGTCAGTCTCGCCGAGCCCCTGTCCGCGGAGCCTGACGAGACTGCCGGCGACTTCTCGATCACTCGTGGCTGGCAGCTAGACGGCAATGAGAACGACCTTGCCCTGATCCAGCCCGACATGCGCATCCGCCTCGACGACGAGTTCATCTTCCTTGTCGACGAAGAAGGCCTCGAGGAGTTGATCAACCCACCGCCCCCTGAGGAATCAGAAGAAGAGGGCGATTCTGAGGAGGAAGGCGAAGGCGAGCCGTCCCCCACGCCAACCCCTGCCGGCACGCCGGGCACTGAGGAGGACTCCGAGGAGTCCAGCGAGCCCCTGAACCCCGAGGATCTAATCCTCGTCCGCGGCTACCAGGGCACCGAGATCGCCGAGCACGAGGCCGGGTCCACCGTCTTCAGCACGCCGCCAGAGGCCGGCGACGAAATCACGGGCGCGCCACCAGCCGTGCCTCCCTGCGGCCAGGTCTTCCGCGGAGCGGCTAACGGCGGAGGTGGAGACATTGTCGTCATCGATGAGAACGGCGAGGTCACAATCATCGCGCTGGATAACTCGTTCGATCCCAATGCCCTGCAAGCGTCTAGCGGTCAGCCGGTCACGGTGACCATGGACAACCAGGGTCAGGCGACGCACAACCTCGTCTTCTACGCAGGTGACAGCGCCGATGCTGACATCATTACGGGCGATCCAACGGAACAGGTTGCGGCCGGCGAACAGCTGACGCTAGAGTTCACGGCGCCCGCAGAGGCCGGTGACTACTTTTTCCAGTGCGTGATTCACGCTGGACAGATGACCGGCACGTTAACAGTCGAGTAGCCCAGCCGCTGTGCCGCGTCGCTTCAGCCTCGTAGCCCTGCTGACTGCTGTCGCAATGCTTGCGATCGCCTGCGGCGATGATGACGATTCCAACAAACCAGACGCTTCGCAGGAGCCGGTTTCCGAGATAACGATCACAGCCAACGGCATCGCCTTCGACACCGATCAATTCACGGTCTCATCGGGTGAGGAGATCACCGTCACCTTCGACAACCAGCATGATGGCGTCCCACACAACATCTCTTTCGAAGACATCGAGGACGCCGCCACCGAGCTCACGGAAGGGCCGGACACGCAGCAGCTGACCTTCACCGCGCCCGCCCCCGGCGAATACGAGTTCCAATGCGACGCCCACCCGCCGCAGATGCGCGGCACCATGACAGTCAGCTGACTCGAATCTGAATCTGCTTGACGCTCAAAATCGAGCCTATCTATCCTCGGAAGGCCCGATAGCCGGGCGAATCCACGAGGGGTCTTTATTCCTTTGGCGAATCAGGTAGGCAAACGCTACGGCTGCTCTAAGTGCGGTAGCGAGATGATTGTTACTAAGGCCGGCGAGGGCGCTCTTTCCTGCTGCGGCCAACCCATGGAACAGAAGTAGGGGGACCGTATGGCCAATCAGTTAGGAAAGCGCTTCCAGTGCGAGAACTGCGGCAGCGAGGTTCTTTGCATCAAGCCGGGTGACGGCGAGGTTGAGTGCTGTGGCAAGGCCATGGCCCTCCTCCAGCCCAAGGTCCTGCCATCAGCTGACTAACCCAAGTACGAGCGACAAATGAGGCCGCCTCCTGATGGGGCGGCCAACGTTTGCGTCTGAGCCGCTGCTCCCTTCGTATCCCTGAGTGATGACACTACGAACGCTATTACCCGCACTACTGATTTCATTCGCGCTTGTGGCCGCCTGCGGTGGTGACGACGACGACGCTGAGACACCCTCGGAAGAAGAACCCACCACCGAGGCGACAGCAACCAGCGACGAGCCCGTGGCCCTCGTCGTCGCCTCGTCCGAGCTCGTCGTCGGCTCGAACCGCTTCATCTTCGGCCTCTTCGATGCCGAGAACACTCCGGTCGACGGCCTCGACGCCACCCTCACCCTCTTCTCCGACCCACAGAACAACCCCACTGAGATCGGCACGTTCGACGTTGAGTTCCGCGAGATCGAGTTCCCCAACGAGGACCAACCACCGGATATAACCGGGGTTTATGCCTCCCAGCTGGAGTTCCCTTCAGCCGGCGTTTATGGCGCCCAGATCAACGTCGCCGGCCAGAATGAGGTGCCACAGGGCCTCCGCGTGCTCCTCCAGGTGCAGGCGGAGGGTACAGGCGTTCAGGTTGGCGACCAGGCGCCTGCCAGCGAAACCCCTACCACTGATGAAGTCGAGAATCTCGAGACAATCGACTCGGATGACCCGCCCAATCCCCAGTTCCACGAGCTCAGCATTGCCGACGCTCTGCAATCGGGCTCGCCTACCCTGGTCAGCTTCGCCACACCTGCGTTCTGCACCAGCCGGCTATGCGGGCCGATGGTCGACGTCCTTCTGACGATCTATCCCGAGTACGAGGGCAGTGTGAACTTCATCCAGGTCGAGCCATTCGAGCTTGATGACCAGGGCCAGGTGGTGACCGAGAACGGCACGTTCAAGCGTGGTCAGACCTTCAACGAGTGGGGGCTGACCTCTGAGCCCGTGACCTTCCTGATTGATCCATCCGGTACCGTCGTCTACCGCTTCGAGAGCGTGGTCACTCAGGACGAGCTTCGCGAGGCGATCGACGCACTGCTGGCCGCCGCCTGAAGCCTTCCGGCGGCCTCGAAGTAGACTTGACGGATGGAGTTGAAGGCACAGCTTAACGACGATCTTCGCGAGGCTATGCGCTCCAGGGACGAGATTCGTAAGGGCACGATCCGCATGGCCCTTTCATCCATCCGCTACGCCGAGATCGCCAGCGGCGAGCCTCTCGACGACGTCGGCGTCCAGCAGGTCCTCGCCAAAGAGGTCAAGCAGCGCCGAGAGAGCATCGAGGAGTTCAAGAAGGGCGGACGCAAGGATCTGGTCGACAAGGAACAGGCCGAAATCGAGGTCCTCGCCGCCTACCTACCGGAGCAGCTCGACGAAGGGTCGCTGATGGAAATCGCCGAGCGAATAATCTCCGAAACGGGCGCTGCCTCACCATCTGACAAAGGGCGGGTAATGCCCCTGCTCATGAAGGAGATCTCTGGCCGCGCCGATGGAAGGATGGCCAACGAAATCGTCACCCGACTGTTGGCCTCCTGACTGACGCCACGTAACGGCGCATCTTTGACCATGCGTGTCTCCAACAATTCCGCTCGGATCGCCATCTTTGTCCTGGCGCTTTCAGTTGTTCTGGCGTTCATCCTCTTTCCGTTCTCACCGTCTGCGGGCGACCTTCGCGCTGGCGAGGAAGCGGCGCAAACACTTGTCAGTCCGCGCGCCATAAGCTTCGAGTCCGCCGTCCAGACAGAGTCCCGTCGCGAGGCGGCGGCCGACGACGTAGCGCCCACCATCGAGCTCGACCCCGCAGTTCACGAGGAGCAGTTGCTGGCGCTCGACGAGTTCCTCGCTGATGTCGGTGAGATTCGCGCCAGCGGCGAGACGCTTAACGAGCAACAACAGAGGTTTCGCGACCTCGGGCAGGAATCCCTGGCCGATACCGAGGGCGTGATCATCCTCGGACTGCCCGAAGGTGATTGGGCCGCCGTCGAGGCCGAGTCACGAAGACTCCTCGACGAGACACTGACCCAGTCAATATCCGACGACCAGCTCGAGAACGTTCAGTCTGGAGTAGGCAACCGCGTAGCCCCTGAGCTTTCCCCTCTCGCGGCCGCCGCAACGACCGAGATCGTCACCGCCTTCGTTGCACCGAATGTGGTGGAGAACGAGGAGGCAACCGCCGCGGCACGGGAAGCGGCCCGCGAGCAGGTTGAACCAGTGATCGTCGACCTCGCCGAGGGCGAGGTCATCATCCGTCAGGGCGAGATCATTACCGAGGCCACTCTGGAGCAGCTCCGCCAGGCGGGCCTGCTCTCCAGCGACGTCGATATCGAGGATGTCGTCGGCGTCTCCCTGCTCTCACTGATCGCCGCGCTCTCCATCGGCGCCTACCTCTTCTACATGCAGCCGCCGACGCTAGCTTCCGACCGGCGCGTCATGATGGTGCTCTTCGCCGTCTCGGCTGTCGTCCTTGCCGCCAAGCTCTATCTGCCAGAGATCCTGCCTGATACCGATCGCCACTTTCTGATGTTCATCCTCCCTGTCGCCGCCGCCCCGATGCTCGTCGCCGCGCTCTTCGAGGACACTCCCTTTGCGCTCCTGATTGCGGCGGTGACGGCGGGCCTTTGCGCCTTCACCGCCTACTATCTGCCCGAGTCACCTGGCGCTTTCCAGGGACGTCCGCTCGACTCCGTCGTGCTCTTCTCGGGTTACTTCTTCGGCGGCGCAGCGGGCGTGTTCGCGGTCAACCGCGTGTCATCGATCAACCAGTATCTCGTCGCCGGCGTCATCGTGACCCTGGCGACCGCTGGTGGAGCCTACGCTGTCGCCCTGCTCGATCCAGCTCGAGTCGCCGAGGATGCGCTCTGGATCCTGCTGACAAGCGCCGCCGGCGGTACGCTGGCGGCCGTCATCACGCTCGGCGCCTTCGTCGCTCTCGGGGCGGTATTCGGTATCACAACCCGCTTCCAGTTGATGGAGATGGCTGATCTCGATCACCCCTTGATTCGTCGTCTCCAGGAGGAGGCACCCGGGACGTTTCACCACAGCGTCCTCGTCAGCAATCTCGCCGTGGGCGCAGCCAATGCTATAGGCGCCGATTCACTGCAGGCGAGAATTGGCGCTTACTTCCACGACGTTGGGAAGCTGTCTAAGCCGCGCTACTACATCGAGAACATGGGTGACGGCCGCAATCCACACAGCGAGCTCGAACCCGTCGCCAGTGCCCGCATAATTTCTGACCACGTCCGCCTGGGCCTCGACCTGGCGAGGAAGAGCGGTGTGCCGGCAATCCTTCGTGAGTACATTCCCCAGCACCACGGCACGCGGCTCGTCACCTACTTCTATCGGCAGGCAGTGCAAACCGGCGAACCCGTCGACGTGGAGCGTTTCCGCTACCCGGGCCCGAAGCCGCAGCGACGCGAGACGGCGATCGTCATGCTCGCCGACTCAATCGAGGCGATGGTGCGCGCTCGCGAAGACAAATCAGCTGAGGCTATCGACTTCGCGGTCGAAGCGATCATCCGTGAGAGGCTGCAGGAAAGTCAGCTGGATGAGTCGGACCTCACCCTGCGCGACCTTCAGCGAATCGCTGACTCCTTCAAAGCCACGCTCAGGGGTGTGTACCACCAGCGCATCGAATACCCCGAACCTACCGAAGAGGAGCAGCGTGCCCTCGACGAGGGCAGCGAAGTCCGCCCGGACCCCTTCTCGAATATTTCCTAGCGGCGCTGTTCCAATAGCTCGACGCGCGGCTCCGAGGGCAGTCCTGAACGGCTGTACGTGAGTTTGGCCTGCCGCTGGGCGCCACTGGCGCCCATCTCCTTCAGGAATCGATCAACCCCGGCCAGGTCCTCGCGGTTGCCATCGACCTTGTAGTGCATCGGGACAATTACGCGCGGCTCCAGCAGCGTCACGATCTCGGCCGCCTGCGCCGCGTCGACCGTGGTGGTGCCACCGACCGGCACAAGGAGCACTTGGATGTTGCCCATGTCGTCGACTTCGTCGGCGGACGGCACGTGGCCAATGTCCCCGAGATGGCATACACGGATTCCCTCGACCTCCACCGTGAACGAGATGTTCTTGCCCCGCTCCTCGCCCCGCTTCGCGTCGTGATAGGTCTGGACACCCGTGACAAGTACTCCTGAGACCTCGTACTCACCGGGTGCGTCGAGGATGGTTGGGCTCCCACCCACGTCACGATTGCCGTGACCCGGGTGGTCGTGGCTGATCGTCACCAGGTTGGCCGTCTGCTTGGGGACGCCGAAGCCGGCCTTCTTCTGCGGCGGATCCATCAGGATCACGCCCTCGCGCGCCTTGATTCGAAAGCAGGAGTGACCCAGCCAGGTGATTTCCATCAGGCCTTCACGCCCGCCAGCGCAGGCTGTTGCAACTCCGTCGCGGCTACGGGCGCAGTCCACTCGAGCGTCAGGGCGCCCCACGACATGCCGGCGCCAAAGCCCACGAGAAGCACCTTGTCCCCGGGCTTGATCCTGCCTTCGTCTGCCGCCTCTGCAAGGGCGATCGGCACCGACCCTGCCGACGTATTCCCGTAGCGCTCGACGTTCGTATAGATCTTGTCCATCGGGATCTTGAGCGCCCTCGCCGCAGCTTGGATTATGCGCAGGTTGGCCTGGTGAGGGATCACCAGCTCGAAGTCCTCCAGAGTCAGTCCCGACCGCGCACAAACCTCGCGAGCTGCGTCGACCATGGCTTCGACGGCAAACCGGAAGATCGCCGGGCCGTCCATGCTGATCAGATAGCGCCGGTCTTCCGGCAGCTCACTGACCACGCCCATCGGGCTCGGAACGGTTAGCGCCGAAGCTGCCGAACCGTCATTGCGCAGGTAGATCGACATCGGTATGCCGCGTTCGCCGGCTTCAACCACCACCGCCCCGGCGCCGTCTCCGAAAAGGACGCACTGAGAGCGATCGGTCCAGTCGACTATGCGTGAGACGGCGTCACAGCCGATGACCAAAATCTTCTGCATCGCCCCGGTGGTTATGAACTGTGCAGCGACGCCGAGACCCGCGATGAACCCGGTGCAGGCTGTGTCAAGATCGAACGCGCCGGCGCGCCGCGCGCCAAGCGCGTCCTGGACGTATGAAGCGGTGGACGGCAGCAGCCGCGCGTCCGTGAGCGTGGCCAGGATGACGAGGTCCAGTTCTGCTGGATCGACGCCCGAGCGTTCGATCGCCCGCCGGCCGGCCTCGATTGACAGGGTTGCCACCGACTCCTCGTCGGAGCAAACGCGTCGTTCAGATATCCCCGTCCGGCTCTTGATCCATTCGTCTGAGGTGTCGACCAGGCGCTCTATATCAGCGTTGGTGACAACCTGCTCGGGGACAAACATTCCCCAGCCTGTGATCTCGGGAAGGGCCATCCAACCTCCGCGGGCGGCTGCGAACAGCCGGTTTCCTGTCCGATGGTACTAGCTTGCTTGGCACTGGTCGCCAATACCCGCATTGCCCAATCATTCCTCTACGGCCCCTGCGCCGACCGCGACCGTACCCCGTTCGACCTCGTACGAGACTGATCCGCGCCGGTCCGCCGCGAGCCAGGCCACGAGGTTCACGCCGCCGAGCGCTGCCACCGACAGTCCGACAACGATGAAAGCCGTCTCGAGTGAGGTTGAGTCAGCCAGGTATCCAATGGCCGGTCCGAGAAAAGCTAGAAACAGGCCCTCGGCCATGGACGTCGCGCTGACCACTGTGGCGCGGATCTCCTGCGGCGTCCTGGTGTTGATGTAGTACAAGGCGATGGGATTGAACATAGAGGTAAACATTCGGAACACCGGGAAAAGTGCAAACGCCAGCAGCCCCGGAACGATGCCGATGAAGATGATCGTCAGGCTGATCCCAGCGCCGGCGACGACAAAGAAGTTCCTCTCTTTCAGCTGCGCCGCCACCCGGTAGGCGAGCAGCGAGCCCATGACGGCGACCAGTTGCGGCGGCGTTGTAAACAGGGCAAAGGCCGCCAACGGCACCTCATTCTCACGCAGCAGTGGCTGAAAGAACGTGTAGACGGTGAAGCCGAGCCCGAGGAAAACAGCGAACAGGCTTGCCGTCAGTGAGATCTGGGGCGTCCGCAGAATGAACCGCCCGGCCTCCTTCATCGTCTGGACGTAGCGCAGCCGCTCGCCACTGCCTGTGCGTGGCGGCTCCCGAAAAGTGAAGGCGATTGACGCCGCAGCCAGGGAGCTGATCGCCCCCATTAGGATCACGGGCTGGAGGCCGATCAGAGCCGCCAGCGGCGCTCCGATCAGGGAGGCGGTCAGCGCGCCTGCCAGCCAGAACGCCTGCGCTCTACCGATGATCTGGGCGAACTGCGACTCGCGGCCGA
>DASTBR010000108.1:0-3339 GCA_035711945.1 Dehalococcoidia bacterium | reverse complement strand
TTTCCCGCTCAACAAGGTGTTCACCAATGCCGACGAACTTCCGTCGGACAAACCACTGGTCTTTATCTGTTCAGTGGGGCAGCGCAGCGCCCTGGCCGCGGAGTACGCTGCGGCTGTGGGCCGCGAGAACCTGGCCAACATCGAAGGCGGTCTCGATGCCTGGAAGGCCGCCGGCCTGCCTGTCGAGTGAGGAGGCGGTCGTTGCCATTCGTCATGCTGGCAGTGTGAGGTCTTCCCCCATTCCCGCTGGCTTCGGCCAATAGCATCGGAATACGTAATGGATCTGAAGGCAAAGTCCGAAGCTCTGAAGCGCAACCAGGAGCGGACGATCGCAGCCCTGCGTCGCAAGGCGGATTTGGGTCGCGGAACACGCACCACGGTTGTGAGCGCGAGCGGCGACCTGACTTGCCGCATAGAGGACGAGAACTGGAAATTCACCGCCGACCTCGACTCGTCGCTCGGCGGCGAGGGTGCCGGCCCCGACCCTGGCACGCTGGGCCGCGCCGCGCTCGGCAGCTGTCTCGCGATCAGTTACCTGCTTTGGGCGGCGAGGCTCGAGATTCCTGTGGACAACGTCGAAGTCGTCGTTGAGTCGGACTTCGATGTTCGCGGCCGACTCGCTGTCGATCCCGATCTGACACCGGGCTGGCACAGACTGCGCTATACGGCATACATCGATAGCTCTGCCCCGACCGAGAAGCTGGAGGAGCTGTTCCGGATCGCCGACGCGCACAGTCCTCTGCTGGACGACTTTGTTCGCAGCGTTCCTGCCGAGGGCAAGCTGGTGGTCGGCACACGCGAGCGCGGGCGCACCGGCGAGCCAGTGGTTGTTGAGTGAAGGCGAGCCTGCAGCGGCGCATCCAGCGCTACGGCTGGGACAAGGCCGTCGACGACTACTCGCGCTACTGGGTTCCTCTTCTCGAGTGGTGTTCGGAGCGCTGCGTTGAGCTGGTCGACCCGCAACCGGGGCAGCAGGTCCTTGATATCGCCGCCGGGCCTGGGACTGCCGCCTTGAAGATTGCTGAACTTGTCAAACCAGAAGGTCGCGTCGTTGCCAGCGACATATCCGAGGAGATGGCTGCGGAAGCGATGAGGCGGGCAAAGGAGGTTGACCTTGACAACGTCGAGGCGCGCCGCGCGGCTGCCGAAGAGCTGCCCTTCGCCGACAACTCGTTCGATGCGATCACCTGCGTGCTGGGATTGATGTACGCCGAGACTCAGCCCGCCGTCGCCGAGATTCATCGCGTGCTACGGCCGGGCGGTGGGGTCGCGGTGTGCGTTTGGGGACGCCGCGATCGCTGCGGCTGGAGCCCGATCTTCCCAATCGTCGATGCCCGCGTGACCAGCGAGGTCTGCCCGATGTTCTTCCTGCTTGGCGCAGAGGGAGCGCTGAGTTACGCCTTCGCCAATGCGGGATTCGAGGTCCTGGCCGAGGAAAGGGTCGAGACGACGCTCGAGTTCGAGAGCCCCGAACATGCCTGGGGCGCCGTGTTACCGGGTGGGCCAGCAGCCCTCGCTTATGACCGCTTCACTCCAGAGGTTCAGGCTGAGGTGCGCGCTGAATACATCGCCAGCATCGATGAGTACCATCAAGGCGATCGCTATCTGTTGCCCGGCGAGTTCGTCTTCTTGTCCGCTCGAAAATAGCGACTAGAGAACCGAGAGCTCGCTCTCAAGCGGCGCGCCGCGAGCGATCGTGTTGCCGACAGGTGAGCTCTCGACCGTCCGTTCCCAGAGCTGCTTGAGCGTCGTCTCGTCGGCGTCGGCCTGCACGTAGGCTTTCACCTTCACGCTGTCGAAGCCGGGGTGCCCCTGGTCGTCCAGCCCGAGGAATTTGAAGACGTTGTCCTGCGTCGTCTCGACGCTGATCTCGAGATTCCGCAGCCTAATGCCCTGCTTCGAGGCGCCGAGGATCATCCCGGTCGCGTAGCAGGCACCGACCGCCGCCACGACGTATTCCACTGCGTTCGGCGCGGTATCGTCGGCCGCGAAGTGCGGCGGCTCGTCGACCATGAATGTGTGGTTGCGTACGTGGCACTTCAGCTTCAGACCGCCGGCCCAGCGGATGCGCGAGGACTTTGCCCCCTTACGTGCGGCGTCATTCTTGGCGACCTCGGCCATCGACTCGTCGAGGGCATCCATGTCGATGCCGTTGACGACGCGTCCGGCGGCGGGTTCGGCGGTCACGCGTACTCCTTGCGGAGCTCGCGCGCCGCGATAACGATGCTCTCCAGCTTCTGGGCGGCGACGTCGGGTGCGTTCATCGGGCGCTCGGCGAACGTGCCGAACCCGCAGTCCGGGTTGAGATAGACCTGGTCGGGGTTGAAGTACTGCAAGGCCTGCTTCGCCTTGTTGACGATGAACTCCGGCGGCTCAACCTCGTCGGAGCGCGGATTGACGACGCCGAGACCGATCTCGCGCATCCGCGGGAACGGCGCGAAGGCATCGAGGCTGCCCGCCCGAGGCGTCGCATACTCGAGTACGAGCTGATCGAGCTGCATGACCAACAGGTAGTTGATCATCGCCTCGTAGCCGCCGTTCAGCAGAGCTTCCTCGTTGCGGCTGAAGTTGCCGCGGCAGATGTGGAGGCCGATGTTGGTGCCCTTCACGTCGTGTGTAATGGCGTTCATCAGGCGGGCGGCCCACGTTAGCTCCTGGTGCGCGTCGCCCGATGTCGCGGCCATCGAGGCGCACATGAACGTCCGTTCCTTCAGGTCGGGCCCGAAGACGACGTCGGAGAGGACGGGCTCGTCGAACTGCACGTAGTCGCAGCCTGCGTCGCGTAGCGCGATCAGCTCGTCGCGCAGGATTTGCACCAGGTCAGTGGCCAGCTCCTCCTGGCTTGCATACGCCTTGTCGGTGATGCCGTCGACCCACATTGCCCGCGCGAGCATGTATGGACCCGGTAAAGCGACCTTGACGGCCTTGTCGGTGTGCTTGCGCAGGAAGACGTATTCGTCGAGGGCGAGGTTCGTTCGTGGCTTGACCTTGCCAGTGACCGTCGGGTTGTGGATGGCGAAGGCCGGCGTGTCGCGCTGCTTGAGGATCGCCTCGAAGGAGGCTTTGTCCTCGACGATATCCATGATCTCGGCCAGCGACATCAGCTGGACGCCGTCCAGCTTCTCGGTCACGAACGAATAGAAGTTGTCGCGCCGCTGCTCGCCGTCGCTAACGACGTCCACACCGGCCTCGTGCTGGTATTCCAGGCACTCGAGGACGGCTTTGTCGGCGACTTCGTTGAACTCTTCGAAGGTGATGTCGCCGTCCTGCCTCTTGTGCAGGGCGTCGAGCAGGTAGTTTGGACGCGGCCAGCTGCCGACCGTGCTAACTGGGAAAAGT
>DASTBR010000107.1:0-12866 GCA_035711945.1 Dehalococcoidia bacterium | reverse complement strand
GCCGCTGATGGCCGGATGACTGAGAAGCTTATCGCCTCGCTTTCGGCCGCGCCGAAGGCGCAGCCTTTTGTCGGTCCGGACCAGGCGGCCCTCGAGCAGATGCTCAAGGAGATGACCGAGGGATCGCAGGAGGCCGCGAAGGCGCCTGCCTAACTCCGGCCCGCTAACGCCCGCCTAGAATCCGATCAGTGAACTGGGTCGACGCCGTAGTCATTGGACTGCTCCTCCTCTACATGGGCGTCGGGCTCATGCAAGGGTTCGTCCAGCGCATCCTCTTCACGGTCGTTTTCGTCTTCGCGCTCGCCTTTTCGTTCCTCTTCTATCCGGACGTTTCGCCGCTGGTCAGACCGCTGAGCCCCGAAGGCTGGGAAAAGGCCCTGGCCTTCTTGCTGCTGTTCATCGTTATCGACACGCTCGGTGGACTGGCCTCACAGCAGGTCGTCCGGCGGGTACCGCCCGACTTCCTCGAATCGCCGGTTAACAAGGTCGCCGGCGTCATCCCCTCGCTGCTCAACGGCATCATCCTGCTCTCGTTCCTGCTGACGTTCATCGTGGCGATGCCGGCCTCGCCGGCCGTCAAAGAGGACATCCTCTCTTCGCGCTACGGTGGCCTGCTCGTCGAGCGCTCGCGCCAAGCCGAGGGCAGCCTCGCTGACATCTTCGGCGGGCCGGTCAACGACACGCTGACCTTCCTGACCACGGTGCGGCCGGACTCGACCGAGAGCCTCGACCTCAACTTCCAAACCAATAGCTTCAGCGTCGACGTCGGGGCCGAGGAGGAGATGCTGCGCCTGCTGAACGAGGAACGCGTCTCCCGTGGACTCTCGCCGCTGACGGCCGATCCGGCCCTGCGCGAGGTCGCACGTACGCACTCGGCCGACATGTTCGAGCGCGGGTACTTCGCGCACGTCAACCCCGATGGCCTCGACCCCTTCGATCGCATCGAAGGTGCGGGCATCTCGTTTGGTGTCGCCGGCGAGAACCTGGCTTACGCGCCGAGCGTGGAGGTGGCGCACGAGGGCCTGATGGACAGCACCGGCCACCGCGAAAACATCCTCTCGCCGCAGTACTGTCGCGTCGGCATCGGCATCCAGGATGGTGGCATCTATGGCATGATGTTCAGCCAGGAATTCGCCTGCGGCTGATGGCTGAGCGGATCATCGGCTTCGATCTCGATGGGGTGCTGGCGCGGCCCGCGACGTACTTCGTCAACTTCGCGGCGATGGCCTCCAGGCCGTCGGGCAAGGCCTGGCATCCGCCCGAGCCGGGCATCGGTGATGTCTTCCGTGGGATCTTTTCGAAGACACCGGTGCGAGACGAGGGCGAGGTCGCGCCGGAGTCGTCCGCGGCGAAGGGCGTTTCGCCGGTTCGGGGATTCACGGAGACGGTGCGCTATGCGATGCGCTGGCCGCTGCCCGACGCCCTGGAGATCCTGAAGGGCCTCCAGCCAATCGCGCGACTGGTCCTGATCACGAATCGCAACGCCGCGAATCGCGAGCGCCTGGAAGGGTGGCTGATCGAGAAGGGCCTGCGGGAGTATCTCGATGGTGTGCATTTGAACGACACAGGCGAGCCGGGCACGCACTTCAAGCTGCGAAAGCTGCGCGAGCTGGGAGTTGAGGAGTACGTTGAGGACAACCCCGAGATTTGCGACTTCCTTGCTGGCAACGGCATCCGCGTGTACTTCCGCAAGTGGGCAGGAGTCCGCGAGCCCAGCGAGCCGTCGGTTGTGACCTACCGCTCAGCGGACGAGCTGATTGCAGCGGTGGGCCGGCCGGCGCTGCGCTGACAACAGGTGAACCGGGCCGTACCCTGAACCCCATGCCAACACGAGACGACGCCTGGCAGCTTCTTTGCGAGTACACGAAGGGCGAGAACCTGCGTAAGCACGGCCTCGCCGTTGAAGCGGTAATGCGCGCCTATGCCCGCGAGTACGACCCCGAGCGCGAGGAAACGTGGGCGATCGTCGGGCTGTTGCACGACTTCGACTACGAGATGCACCCGAACGCCGACGAGCATCCCATGAAGGGCTCGCCGATTCTGCGCGAGCGCGGTTATCCGGAGGAGGTCGTGTACGCCATCCAGTGCCACGCCGATTACCTGGGTCTCGACCGCAAGACGAAGATGGACCAGGCGATCTTCGCGGTTGACGAGTTGACGGGCATGATCACGGCCACGGCGCTGGTCAAGCCGAACAAGAGCCTCGATGAAGTGGACGCGCGCTCGGTGCGCAAGAAGATGAAGGACAAGGCATTCGCGAAGTCGATCATCCGCGAGGACATCGTCAACGGGGCCGCCGGGATGGGCGTCGACCTCGATGAGCACATTACCTTCACGATCGAGGCGATGAAGCCGATCGCGCCGGAGCTGGGCCTGGCCGGAAGCTAGGTCGGCGCAGCCGCGGCGAAGATCCGGCTGACCTCGACGAGCGCCCCCGCGATACGCGGGCCGTACCAGGAGAGCATCTTGCCGTCGACAAGGTGAACGTGGTCATCGCGGACAGCCGTCGTCGCCGCCAGCGCCTCGCGAACCTCAGCGACGTGTTTCTCGGCGAAGGGATAGGGCTCGTCTGGCAGAAGGACCACCTCCGGGTCACGCCGGGCTGCTTCGTCAAGAGTCACCTCCGGGTAGTGACCCTCGGCCCGGGCGAAGATGTTCAACCCGCCGCAGGTCTTGAGCAGGTCGTCCATGTACGTACCGTGTCCGACGCTCATGTAAGGCCGGCGCCAGATCGGGCAGAAGAACCGGACGCCGGCCTGTCCCTCGTTCTCGCGCTTGACCTGGGCGAGGATGCGGGAAGTGTTGGTCAGCTTTGGCATAGCGACGGAGGTCGTACCGGTCAGCCGGGCGACGTCGGCCAGCATCTTGATCGCCTCGTCGACCGTGCGGGGCAGAGTGACGAACACCGTTAAGCCAGCAGCGATCAGGCTCTCGACCTGCTCCTTTTCGTTCTCTTCCGCGCTGGCGATAACGAGGTCGGGTCGCAGCTGCTCGATGAACGGAAGGTCAAGCTTCTTGGTGCCGCCAACTTTCGGTTTATCGGCGACGCGCGCGGCCGGCTCGACGCAGAAATCGGTCAGCCCTACGACGCGGTCGCCGGCGCCGTAGGCAAACAGCGCCTCGGTGATCGAGGGAACAAGCGAGACGATGCGCTGCGGTTGTGTATCAACCGCTACATCTCGACCCAGCGCGTCGCGGACGTTCACGACGCCATTCTCGCAAGGCCAGAGCAGGCAGGCTAAGCGCTTGTTTCGGGACGCTCGCCGAGCGTCAGAGTGACGGTCTCTTCTTCGCCATCGCGAATCACAGTGATCTCAACTTCGTCGCCGGCTCGATACTCGAGGAGCGCGGTCGAAAGGTCGCCCGAATCCTCGATCTCGACGTCGCCGATCTGAACGATCACGTCGTTCTCTTCAAGCCCGGCTTCGTCGGCCGGTGAGCCGACGACGATCTCGGTGATCGCCACGCCCCGTGCTTCCTCGAGGCCAAGGCCCTGGACGACCGCCGGCGTGAGGTCGACGAACTGGATACCGATGAAGCCGCGATTGACCTCGCCGCTCTCGATGATCTCCTCGATCACGGGCTGCGCGGTTTCGATCGAGATGGCGAAGCCGATCCCTTCAACCGGGACACCGGTCTCGGTGCCGCGGATGACCTGGTCATTAATGCCAATGACACGGCCTTCGTCGTCGACGAGGGGCCCGCCGCTGTTGCCGGGATTAATGGCGGCGTCGGTCTGGAGGGCGTCGGGGATGCCGATAGTGCCGCCACTCTCTGTCACGCCGTTGATCGTCCGGCCGAGCGCGCTGACGATGCCAGTGGTTACGGTGGGCGTGCCCTCCAGGTTGAGGGCGTTGCCCATCGCGATCACGGCGTCGCCGACGGCGACGTCTTCCAGGTCGCCAATCTCAGCGGGCGTGAGGTCGCCGGCGTCCTCCACGTCGAGCACTGCGATGTCGGTGTTTATGTCGAAGCCCACAACCGATGCCTCGGCAGATTCGCCGTTGCTGAACGTGATGGTGATCTCGTCGACGACGGTCAGCGGATTAGTCGGGTCCTGGATGACGTGGAAGTTGGTGATGATTCGACCTTCGTCGTCCCAGATGAAGCCCGTGCCCGCCCCGGCCGGTACGGGGTCACCGAGGCTGCTGGGGTCGAAGAGCGCTGTCTGCACAGTCACGACTGAGGGCGCCAGCTTGTCGACCACATCGGCTACGGACCGCAGCTCACTGTCGGCCGGCTGACCTACCGGGATTGCTGTGTCCTCGGCCTGCGCCGTCTCTTCTTCAGCTGGCTCGGTCGGCGTGGCGTTGTCGTCATCGTCATCGCCGCTGCAGGCAGCTGCCGGGAGTATGGCGCAGAGAATCAAGGCGGGTAGCAGGAACTTCATCAATCAACCTTTCGTCCTACTTATCGTAGGCGGGTCAGCATCAGGCCTTTGATCGCGGCCTGTAAAAACTCTCAAGGGAAACTACACGAGGCCGGTGATACCCTTTCCTCGTCCCCGAATCCAAGGCGAAGCCGTACTCTGACATTCAATCTACGGAGGGGCGCCGGAGAGGGCTCTAAGCGGCCCTGGCGAATTGTGTTGGACTACCAAACGGTCAGCGACGACGAGCTCATGGTCGGCCTGCAGAGGCGCGACATAGCTGCCTTTGAGGTTCTTTACAAACGCTACGGCGACCTCGTGTTCTCGACTTGTTTGCGAGTGCTCAGCGATGCCGGGTTGGCCGAGGACATGGCACAGGAGATCTTCATTCGCATCTGGCGCCGGCCGGAGGCCTTTGACCCTCAGCGGGGGAAGTTTGTGACCTGGCTTTTGAGCGTCTCACGAAACCGCGCGGTAGACGAGATTCGTAGTCGGGGTAGGAGGCGAAAGCACGAACTCGGTAATGTCGTCGACGTTGAAGAGCGGCCATCGGGCAAGGAGCGCGAGGATCCGCTGTTCAACGCGCAGCTGGCAGACGAGCGCAGAGCCATCTTGAGTGCGCTTGAGACTCTTCCGGCTGAGCAGCGAGTTGCCATAGAGCTGGCGTACTTCAAGGGCCTTACGCAACAGGAGATCGCGACGGCGCTGAAGCAGCCACTCGGCACGGTCAAGACGAGAATCCGACTAGGAATGCAGAAGCTGAAGACATTCATGCAGGCAAGGGAAGGACAGGCCAGGGGCCGCTGATGGACTGTAAGCAGGTCGAAGAGCTGATCGACGCCCACGCATTGGGCGCCCTCGACGAGGCCGAGCGCTCCCAGGTCGAGGCGCACCTGGTCGACTGCGGCGACTGCCGCGTGCAGTTCGAGGAGGCCACAAAGCTGGCAGCCCAGCTCGCGCTTTCCGTTCCCATCCGCCAGGCGCCGGGTGACCTCTTCCACCGCACGATGGCCGACATCCACCGTGATATCGCGGAGAGCCAGGGATCGGAGAAGAAGGTTAGCTGGCTAGCCGCGTGGATGCCGCGTCTTGCTCCAGCTTCAGCCGCGGCAGCAGCCGTTGTCGCCATCGCCGCCCTTGGCCTGACGATCAACCTCGATAGCCGCGTCGACGACATCGACGACGGCAACGGCAACGTCCAGCAGCAACAACTCGTCAATCTCGCGCTCGCTGCGGAGGACCGCCAGCAGGCCGAGCTGGGCGCCCAGGATGTCTCGGCTGCACCGGCCGCAACCGAAACTGAAATCAGTGCCCTCTACATCTGGACACCGAAGCACGCGGCTGGCTGGCTGATCGTTGCCGGGCTGGTATCCGGGAAGACCTACCTCGCCTGCTACGAAACGCAGCGCTCAGGCGTACGCGATGGTGGTCAGATGGTGGCTTCGAGCATGGGACAGGCTCAGACAGCCTTCCCGATACTCCACGATGACCCGCTCGTCGCCGTCGGCTTTACGACGAACGGGGACTGCCAGGAGGGCGACTGGCTGCGGCACTGGGAGCTAGATGATCCCGAGTCCTGCCTACCGGTCCGCCTGACCGACGGGCTCATCGCCTGATACTTCCTCGCCATCGGCCGACGGTGGCGTGGCGATCTCGATTTCTTCTTCCATCTGCATGCGCAGCTCGCGCGGCGAAACCGGGCCATCACCTTCGTCGTCGCGCGGCAGGCCCTCGCTGACCTGCTTGTAGACCAGGTCCGCTGGCAAGCCGTCAAGCCGGCGGTAAACGTAGGTGAACAGGTCGCGGATGATGGCGGAGACCGGCACGGCCAGGAGAAGGCCGAGAAAGCCCCAGACCTGACCCGCCACGATGACGATGAAGATGATCAGCGCCGGATGCGTATTAACCGCACGCCCCTCGATGTTCGGCACTAGCACCGCTGACTCGAACTGCTGAAGGATGACGAAGAAGGCGATCACGATCAGGACGGTCTGCCAGTCTTCCGTCGTGATCGCTACCAGCACCGCGGGTATGGCACCCAGAACCGGCCCGACGAAGGGTATCAGCTCGGTCACACCGGCGATGATGCCCAGCGGTACGTAGGCTTCGATGCCGATGAAATAGAGACCGATCGTGGTCGTGACGCCGATGAAGACACCCTCCACGAGGCGAGCGCGCACGTAGGCGCCGGCCACGCGGTTTGTGAGCGCAACACAGTTGCGGGCATCCTGGCGGTACTCCTGGGGAAACAAGCCGTAGAACGAGTTGGCGTTCTTGTCCTGGTCCTTGAGCAGATAGAACAACCAAAAGGGAACGAGGATGAAGCCCAGAATCACGGCAATCGTCCCGATCAAGAAACTCGCCGTGCCTCGGGCGAGGTCGGTCAGGTAGTCACCTGCGCCCGCTGAGGCGTCGCCAGCGATGTCTTCGATGCGGTCGCGAACGTCCTCGGAGAACTCGCGCTCGTACCACTCTTCGACCTCTTCAAAACGGTCTGGGATGGTGTCGATGAAGTCGTTCATCTCGTCGATCAGGGGTGGCCCTGCGAGGAAGATGAGCAGGGCGAGGAGGCTGCCCGCGACCACGTAGACGATGAAAATGGCGATGCCCCGGGCTGTGCTGAGGCTGAGACGGTTGAGCGGATAGAAGAGGACGATTATGTCGACAAGGGGGGCGATGATGTAGGCGAGGACGGCGCCGAGGATGAAGGGAATCAAAGCCGAGCGGGCAAGCCAGAGAATCCAGAGGATGCCAAGGACGGCGACGATAACCATCGCCATGCGGATCCGCTGCCGGGCCAACTCGCTCATGCGGTCACTATCGCACAGCTTTTTCGCCGTCCACAGACGCGACAACTGGGGTGCCATGTGATGTATAGTGACGCCATGAACCGGACGCAGATTTATCTAACGCCCGATGAGGAAAAGCTCCTCGACCGCGCGGCGGAAGCCACTGGGGCATCAAAGTCAGAGCTCATACGTAGAGCGATCCGCGCGAGCTTCGGCGAACTTACCACGCGCGAGAAGATTGCCGCCTTGAGAAGAAGCGCCGGGGCCTGGAAGGACCGCGACTTCGATGGCGCGCAGTACGTTGATTCAATCCGAGGTGACCTCAACGCCCGGCTTCGCCAGCTTGGGTTCGATTGAAAACGCTTGACACGACGATTGCGATAGATCATTTGCGCGGCCGCTCGGAGGCGACAGACCTGATAGCGGACATACTGGCCGCGGACGGTAGCATCCTCGCGAGTGAAATCGTGCGCTTCGAAATCCTGGCGGGGATGCACGAATCGGAGGAACCAGATGTCGCCGACTTCGCCGCAGCCGTAACGTGGGTTCCGGTCGATGAGCAGGTTGCCACGGTCGCCGGCGAGCTGGCCAGGGATTACCGGGGACGCTATTCCGATATCGATGATGCTGACTATTTGATAGCAGCGACAGCACTGGCACTGGACGCTGAAATCCTAACGACGAACGTTCGTCACTTCCCAATGCTCCGCGGAATCACTTCACCGTACTGACTAAGGTCGCCTCAATCCCAGCGCAGCTCGCCTTCGAGCAGCGACATGACGTGCGCGTCGATGTAGCGGCCGAACTTGTAGAAGGCATCGCGGCGCGTTCCCTCGAACTGGAAACCAACCTTCTCATAGACGCGGCGGGCGCGGGCGTTAACGGCCAGCACCTCGAGCTCGATGCGGTGCAGGTTCATCATCTCGAAGCCGAAGCGGCAGAGGACACGCATCGCATCCGTGCCATAGCCGCGGTCCCAGTAGTCCTTCTCCCCGATCATGATTCCCAGGGTTGCCCTGCGGCTCTCGGCCTCGGTCTCGTGGAAGCCGAGGTTGCCGATGAGCTTGCCCTCGGCCAGGGTCTCGATGCCAAAGCCCGCGTTTTTGTAGTTCGTGTCGCGTAGCGATTTGACGAATTCGCGCTCTGCTTCGTGCGAATACGGATAGCGCGCGGCCAGATTCTGCGTCACGTCCGGGTCGTTGATCCAGGAGTGCAGCGCCGGCTCGTCCTCCATGTCGCGCGGACGCAGACGCACCAATCGCCCCTCCAGCGGGCGATGCTCTACCAGCTCTCGCAGCTCACTCATTCGATCAACTCTCCCTCCAGCAGGCCCATCAGCACCCCGTCCCGGTACCGGCCGCCGAAGAACGCAGAGTCGCGCGTCCGCACTTCCGCTTTGAAGCCAACCTTCTCGTAGACACGGATGGCCGCGGCGTGCTCGGCGTACGTGCCGAGCTCGATGCGGTGCAGATTCATCTGCTGGAAGCCAAAGCGGCAGACGACGCGCATGGCGTCGGTCGCGTAGCCCTGGTTCCAGCGGGTTTTCTCGCCGATAGACAGGCCGAGGTCTGCGCTGCGGTTCTCGGGGCTCGTCCTCCGCAGGCTGACCGTCCCGATCAACCTGTCGTCGTCGAGGGCGACGATTCCGAAGTGGCAGTAGTCGTAGCCCGGCCGGTTCGCCTCGTCGATCCAATCGCGCTCGCGGGCGTGGGAGATCGGGTACCCGTGGCCACCCCCGGTACTCGTGACCTCGGGATCGTTGAACCACTCGTAGAGCAACGGCTCGTCCTCAGGCTCTAGCGCGCGTAGACGCACCAGCCGCCCGTGCAAGGGCTTGAGGTCGCCCAATCGCTGTTCCTGTTCCACAACCATCGCGTCCTCCGACAATGAAAAACCCACCGCTTCACGGTGGGTCTGCTGCTACCGAGCTACTCCTTACCTGCTTAGGACAGCCAGACCCTCCGATCTTCCCGATTGGGAAGGATCGCCATCGCGATGTGGCAGGTGAGCATGGTCTGAGCCATTTGTTCCACGTTATCCGATAGCCAGCACGCCCTTCAACGCTCACTCATCTGAGAAGCCAAACCGACGCGAAGCTAAGATCCGGCGCAGTGAGCAAACTCATCCCCGCCGGCTGGCTGCTCGTCGCTCTCCTCGTCATGGCAGTCTCAGCCTGTGGCGATGATGACGATGACGCAGGCCCACAGTCCGACCCAGACAACGCAGCCGAGATCCTCGACGGCACCGAGGAAGTGCAGGAAGAGGCGCTCGCCGAGCTCGCTTTCGATCGCGCCCGGCTCGGCGCTGAGTGGCTGGCAACCGTGAGCCGCGAGGACGGCTCTTTCTACTACCTGTACTTCCCTGAGGACGACACCGTCGAGGTCGAGGAGTACAACGAGGTCCGCCACGCGGGCACGACCTATTCAATGTTCCAGGTCTACGGCGCAACGGGCGGTGATGACGTCCTCGACGCCTCCGAGGCGGCCATCGGCTACATCGAAGACAACTCACCTGAGCTGCCGCCGGGGGGACGCGGGTTCGTCTACGACGAGGACGTCAAGCTGGGGGGACAGGCGCTGGCCATCGTCGCTCTTCTCGAGCGCCGCCGCGCCCTTGCCGACGAATCACACGACGAGCTGATAGCGGAGATGGCCGAGTTTTTGCTGGCCATGGAAACGCAAAACCCGGGACACTTCTACGACTTCTACTTTTCGCGGACCGACGACCTGGCCCTGGGCGATTCGCGGTTCTATCCCGGCGAGGCACTGCTCGCGTTCGTGCGCCTCAGTTACCACTTTCCCGAAGAGACCGAGTACCTCGAAGCGGCAATCAGGGCTGCTGACTATCTCGTCTACGAGCGTGATGGTGACCTCAGCCAGGCGCCCGAGGTGCCGGAGGAAGACCACTGGCTGGCCATCGCGCTGGCCGAGCTGTACCGGCTGGAGGCTAACGAGGACTACGCGCGGCTCGCCTACCTGCACGCGGAAAGCATGATCAGCAACCAGATTACGGAGGACGATGGCGTCGAGTCGCTGATCGGGGCGTCAGGGTCGCCCGAGACGCCGAGCAGCTATACATCGATCGCCACCAAGGGTGAGGCGCTGGCCGCGGTCTGGGCGCTGGCCCTGTACAAGGAAGACCACGACATGGCCGGGCTGCTGGCCGAGGCATCGTGGCGCAACGCTCAGTACCGGATGCGCGTGCAGTACGGCGAGGACAACACGCAGGAGTTCGCCAACCCGGAGGCGGCGATGGGCGCCTGGGGAGCGGATCCAGTGGATACCTCGGTCCGCATCGACTACGTGCAGCACAATATCACGGCACTGATCTGGGTCTACTACGTGACAACCGAGGGCGACGTCCCTTTGCCAGAAGCGCTCGAAGCAGCGTTTCGCCAGCAGCCGCAGTTTGCCGCATGACCGGCACGATCGTGGACATGCATGTCCACACGACCCGCGGCGCCTCTGACAGCAACCTTACGGTCGATCAGCTCGTCGCCGAGGCGGCGCGTATCGGCCTCACGGGTGTCAACATCAGCGAGCACGATCGCAAGTGGGACGCCAACACGCTGCGTCATTTTCGCGAAGAGAATCCCGACCTGTTCGTCAACAACGGCATGGAGGTTTCGACGGACCTGGGGCACATGATCGTCGTCGGACTCGACGAGTACTACCCGGGCATCCGCAACCTGCGTACTTTGCGCGAGATCGCCGACCAAAAGGGCGCCTATGTGATCTGCGCGCATCCCTTTCGCTATTTCTTCGACCCCGTCCACTTTCGTCGGCAAGGCCGCGAGCCGTTCAACCTCACGCCCGAGCAGGCCGCCGAGCAGATGCCGGTGTTCGGGCTGGTTGACGACGTAGAAGTGCTAAACGGGGCGTGCACAGCCCGCGAGAACGAGTTCGCCTACGCCGTGGCGCAGGTCCTCGGCAAGAAGGGCACGGGGGGCAGCGACGCACACTCGACCAACGGCCTCGGCGTTGCAGCTACGGCCTTCCCTGTTGAGCTGCGGGATGAGTCCCACATGCTTGAGTTGCTGCGCGAGGCCGCACACCATCCAGTCGGCGGCCTTAACCGGGGGGAGACGGCGGCCTTCACCGGTTCCTCCGCGTAGCCGGGAACCATGTCGCGGCTTAGAATCACGTTCACACGAAGCAGCAGGCTGGCGCGGAGCTGCTGAACGTTGTTGACCGCGCGGCCACAAGGGAGGACCACTGGCCATGGCTGTGCGAGGTTACGTGCTTATCGAATCTGAGGTCGGACGAGCCAAGGCCGTTGGCGAGTCGGTCAATGGGATCAAGCGCCAGGACGCTCAGATCGTCTCGGTGGACACTGTGACGGGTCCTTACGACGTCATCGCGCTGATCGAGTCGGACAATCTCGACAATCTGGGTACCTTTATCACCGATGGCATCCAGAAGGTGTCAGGGGTGGCCCGGACGACGACCTGCCTTGCGGTGCGCTTGAGCTGACTCTGTCGAGAGCAGGGAGGGTTGAGCTCTTGAATCGACGCCTCATCCCGATGATCTGCTCAACCCTCCCCTACAAACTGCGGTCGATGGCTTAATGACCACGCCATCCATGATCAGCGTTGAAGAGGCGCTGGAGCGCATACTCTCCTACGTCCACGTCCTCGAGCCCGAAACCAAACCGATCGAGCAGGCGCTCGGCCAGGTACTCGCCGAGGACGTGCGATCCCCGCTGTCGATCCCACCGTTGCCAAATACCGCCATGGACGGCTACGCCGTCAAGGCAGCGGATACGACCGGCGCTTCGGACAGCAATCCGATCGAACTCAAGGTCATCGGCGAGCTGGCCGCGGGTTACATCTTCGAAGGGGAAGTTGGACAGGGCGAGGCCGTTCGCATCATGACCGGCGCGCCAATCCCGGACGGCGCCGACGGAATCGTCCCCTTCGAAGAAACCAGCGAGACCACGCGCAGCGCGCCGAAAGGCTCGCGGACGCTTGAGGAGACCGTCCAGGTCTTCAAGGCTGCGAACGTCCACGCCAATATCCGCGACGCCGGCGAGGACATCCGGGAGGGCGACCTCGTGCTGCAGAAGGGCCGCGTCCTCAGGCCCGCGGACATCGGTATCCTCGCGACCGTTGGCAGAAGCGGTGTGTCAGTCATCCGTCGGCCGGTCATCGCCATACTGTCGACCGGCGACGAGCTGCTGGAGCCTGGACAGCCCCACCGGCCGGGCGCCATCTACGACAGCAACGCCTGGAGCGTTTCGGCGCTCGTCGAGTCCTATGGCGGCATTCCGCGCCGCCTGGGCATCGCCGAAGACACGATCGAAGCGCTGACTGCCAAGGTCCAGGAGGGAAAAGACGCCGACATGCTCGTCACCTCGGCCGGCGTCTCCCGCGGCGACTACGACGTCGTCAAAGACGTGCTGGCACGCGAGGGCGACATCGACTTCTGGACCGTGCGCATGAAGCCCGGTAAGCCGCTGGCGTTCGGCGCTTTTGAGAGCGACGGCCGCACTATTCCGCACCTGGGCCTGCCCGGCAACCCGGTCAGCTCGATGGTCTCCTTTGAGCTATTCGGGCGGCCGGCCATCCAGAAGATGATGGGCAAGCCGTTGACCGCACGACCGACCGTGACTGCCACAAGCGACGATCGGATCACGAACATCGCCGACCCGCGACGCTTCTACGCGCGTTGTGTCGCCGAGCAGCGGGAGGACGGCTGGCACGTGAAGCT